>NZ_JBFUFQ010000030.1:0-41029 GCF_056403355.1 Rhizobacter sp. P2_H3
GCGTCGCCGGGTTGCCCGCGGTGCTGGAGGCGATCGAGGCGCGACTCGCGCGCGGCGAGCGGCCGTGAGCAGCGGACGGCTCGCGATCGTCGGCGCGGGTGTCGTCGGCCTGGCGCACGCCTGGGCCGCCGCCCGGCGCGGCTGGCGGGTCAGCGTGTTCGAGCGTGATGCGCAGGCGGTCGGCGCCTCGGTGCGCAACTTCGGCCTCGGGCTGGTGCTCGGCCAGCCGGCGGGCGAGATGCTCGAGCTGGCACGGCGCAGCCGAAGGCTGTGGCTCGAATTGCTGCCAGCCCTCGGCACCTGGTACCAGGCCGAGGGCAGCCTGACGGTGGCCCGCAACGCGGCGGAATGGGCGCTGCTGCAGTCCTTTCATGCGCTGAAGGGCAGCGAATACACCACGCAATTGCGGACGGCCGCGCAGGTGGCGGATCGTTCGCTGAACGGCATCGGCGCGCTGTGGAGCCCGCAAGAGATCGCGTTCGAAGCCCGCGAGGTGATCCCCGCCTTCGCGCGCTGGCTCGCCGAACGGTACGGCGTCGAGTTCCATGTCGGGACACAGGTGCATGCCATCGAGCTGCCGCGGATCGAGACCTCGCGCGGGCGTTTCGCGACCGACCGCGCCATCGTCTGCAGCGGTTCGGACTTCCAGACCCTGTACCCCGCGGCCTTCGCACCGCTCGCGCTGCAGCGCTGTGCCTTGCAGATGCTGCGGCTCGCGAACCCGGGGCCGCGCTACGGGCAGGCGCTGCTGACCGGCCTGTCGTGCCTGCACTACCCGTCGTTCGCCGGCGTCGACGGGATCGACGCGCTGCGCCGCCGGGTGCAGCAGGACACGCCGGCGCTGCTCGAGCACGGCATCCACCTGATCGTGCAGCAGCTGGGCGAGCGCGGCGAGCTGGTGGTCGGCGACTCGCATCGCTACGGTGGCAGCGTCGTGCCTTTCCAGGATGAGCAGGTCGACGAGCTGCTGCTGGCGCTCGCCGGCGACCTGCTCGGGCAGCCGCTGCGCGTGCTGCAGCGCTGGCAGGGCGTGTACGCGAGCGGGCCGCGGCCGTTCGAGGTGCTGAGCCCGGCGCCGGGCGTGCAGGCGGTGGCGATCACCGCGGGCGTCGGCATGAGCATCGCGCCGGCGCTGGCCGAACGGGTGATCGCGGCATGAGCGGCGTGCTTCCGCTGACGCGCAGCGCGGGTGTGTCGATCTGGCTGCAGATCGAGAAGGCACTCGCCGACGACATCCTCGGCGGGCGCGTCACCGGCAGGCTGGCCAACGAGCTGGCGCTGGCCGATCGCTTCGGCGTCAACCGCCACACCGTGCGCCAGGCCGTGAAGGCGCTGGCCGAGCGCGGGCTGGTCGAGGTGCTGCACGGCCGCGGCACCTTCGTGCGCGAGGAGGCGATCGACTATGCGCTCGGCCGGCGCAGCCGCTTCGCGCACAGCCTCGCGAAGGCGCGGCGGGTCGGCGCCAGCCGGCTGACGCACGACGCCGAGCGGGTGCCCGAGCCCGAGGTGCTGGCGCTGCTGGAGCTGCCGGCCGGCAGCCGCGTCGTGCAGGTCGATTCGCTCGATGTCGTCGACGACAAGGTGGTCGGCGTCTGCACGCAGTATTTCCCGCTGCCGCGATTTGCCGGCATCGCGCAGGTCTACCGCGAACTCGGCAAGACGCACCTGGCGCTGGCGCGGCTGGGCGTCGACAGCTTCGAGCGGCGCCTCGGCCGGGTGACTGCGAAAACGCCGGAGCGGACGGTGGCACGCCAGTTGAAGCAGCCGCCGGCGACGCCGATCCTGGTCGTCGAGAGCGTCTACGTCGACGCCGCGGGCCGGCCGATCGAGTACGGCATCTCCCGGTTCAACAGCGCGATGGTGCAGGTGGTCGTCGAGCCGTGAGCAATCACCCGCTATCGGCGTGACGTATGGCACAACCGGTTGCATCCCGCCACCGGCGGGGGGGCGGTGGTAGGCTCAAATGCGTTTCCAATCGCGTCTCCCATTGCCCATCCGAACGCCTGCGCCCCCGATGCCTGAAGAAAACCGAGTCCCGACCGCGAGGCCTGCGAGCGTCGTGTTCGCCCGCATCCGGGAGTTCGGCAGCTCATCGGTGACCGAGCAGGCGACGCTGAAAGCCCGGCTGGAGTCGCGCGCCGCAGCGGCCCTGGACGCAGTTCCTGCCAGCGAGCGCGTCGTGCTCGACGCCCGCGACGGCATCGCGATCGTGATCACCGCCGATCCGCTGGTGGCGTTCGACGTCGCGCAGCGCCTGGCCCGCAAGAGCCGCAGCCGGCGCACCGTGGTCGGCTTGAACCACGGTGCCGTCAAGCTGGTGACCGACGCCCAGGGCGGGCCCGCGCTGATGGGCGACGGGCTGAGCACCGCGGCGGCCATCGCCACCTTCGCCAAGCCGGGCCGCATGCTGGCCACCCGCAGTTTCCGCGACGCGCTCGATGTCAACTCGCCGGGCGCGGCGCGCCGGCTCGAGCTGGCCGGCACCTCGATCGACGACCAGGTGCGCACGCACGAGCTGTTCGCGATCAACCCGCAGGCGAGCCTGCAGTACCAGCGCCGGCTGCTGCTGGGCGGCATCATCGGCAGCGCGCTGCTGATCGGCGGCGGCATCGCGGTGCGCTGGGGGCTGGACGAATGGCGCGAGGCGACCCAGGGCGCGGTGATCGTGTTCGACGTGAAGCCGCAGGCCGAGGTGTCGGTCGACGGCGAGCACAAGGGCAGCACGCCGCCGCTGACGCAGATCGAGCTCGCGAGCGGCCCGCACACGCTGGAACTGACCGCGGCCGGTTTCCCGCCGTACAGTACCGAGGTTCAGGTCGCGCCGGGCGAACGCATCACGATCCAGCACCGCTTCGTCGCGGCCCCGAAACCGGCCAAGCCGGTCAAGCAGGGCAAGTCGGGCTTCTGGCAGGACCTGCGCCGCCGGCTCGGAAACTGAGACGCCGTGAACTCTCCAGACACCATCATCCACACGCACGTCGACCCGCGCCTCCCGTCGCAACTGGGCCGCTACCGCATCCAGTCGGAGCTCGGCCGCGGCGCGATGGGCGTGGTGTACCGCGCGCATGACGAGCAGCTGGGCCGCCCGGTCGCACTGAAGACGCTGTACATGGGCGAGGATGCCGCCGCCGAGCACGCGGTGCGCTTCCAGCAGGAGGCGCGCGCCGCCGGCGGGCTGAACCACCCGAACCTGGTGACGGTGTACGACGTCGGCCGCGACGGCGACTGGGCCTACCTCGCGATGGAGCTGCTCGAGGGCGTGGAGCTGCGCGACCGGCTGGCGAGCAGCCGGGTCTCGCTCGCGATGGCGGTCGACATCGTGCGCCAGGTGGCGCTGGGCGCCGGCGTCGCGCATGCGCAGGGCGTGGTGCACCGCGACATCAAGCCGGCCAACATCATGCTGGTGCACGGCCGGCACGCGAAGCTGATGGATTTCGGCATCGCGCGCATCCCGACGTCTGACGTGATCACGCAGACCGGCACCATCCTCGGCTCGCCGAAGTACATGTCGCCGGAGCAGATCGCCGGCAACGACATCGACCACCGGGCCGACATCTTCTCGCTGGGCGTCGTGCTGCACGAGATGCTGACCGGCACGACGCCGTTCAACGGCGCCGACGTGAACCAGCTGATGTACGCGATCGGCCATGCCGAGCCGGCGATCCCGAGCCGGCTGAACCCGGACGTGCCGGTGGTGCTCGACCTGATCGTCGCGAAGACGCTGGCCAAGCAGCCGGCCGACCGCTACCAGAGCGCCGAGGCGCTGGCGGCCGACCTGCTGGCCTGCCGCAGCAGCCTGTCGGACCCGAGCGCCGACGAGGCCGCCGACGGCGAAACGCCGCCCGGCGCCGGCGTCTCGATGACCTCGTTCACGCCGCTGGCGCAGAGCTTCGCGACGACGCAGTCGATGACGCGCGCGTCGTTCGCGCCGGACATGGCGCTGCTGTCGGTGTCGCGGCGTTTCGATTCGGAGGCCGCCCTGGTGCGGCTGCGCGACGGCGACCTGCTCGCCACGCCGCCCCCGCCGCGCCAGCGCTGGCGGCGCGGGCCGTGGCTGCTGGCGGCGACGCTGGCGGCCGCGTTGTTCACCAGCGTGGCGATCGTRATCGGCTAGCGCCGGTGACGGCATGTCGATGGCCCGGCGAGCGCGCATGAATCGACGAACCGCTTTCTCGGCGCTGGCGCTGTGCGCGCTGGCCCCCGCCGCCCCGGCCCAGCAGGTGCTGCCCACCGTCACCGTGACGGCCACCCGCACCGAGACACCGCGCTTCGACGTGCCGGCCTCGATCGACGTGATCGATGGCGACACGCTGCGCGACGGCCGGCTGCAGGTCAATCTTTCTGACGGCCTCGCCGGCGTGCCCGGCCTGCAAGCGCGCGACCGGCAGAACTACGCGCAGGACGTGCAGATCTCGGTGCGCGGCTTCGGCGCGCGATCCACCTTCGGGATCCGCGGCGTGCGGCTCTACGTCGACGGCATCCCGGCCACGCTGCCCGACGGGCAGGGCCAGATCACCAACGTCGACCTGAACTCGGTCGAGCGCATCGAGGTGCTGCGCGGGCCGTTCTCGGCGCTGTACGGCAATTCGTCGGGCGGCGTGCTGCAGGTGTTCACCGAAGAGGGTGTCGGCCGGCCAGCGTTGAGCTTCGGCGTAGCAGGCGGCAGCGACGGCGCGATGCGCACCAGCAGCAAGCTCTCGGGGGCCGAAGGCCGGCTGAGCTACCTGCTGAGCGCGAGCCATTTCGAGACCGACGGCTACCGCGACCACGGCGCCGCGCGGCGCGACATCGGCAACGCGAAGCTGGTGTGGCGCGCGGACGAGGACACGCGATGGAGCGTGGTGCTGAACAGCGTTGCGCTGCCGTTCGCGCAGGATCCGCTCGGGCTGACGCGGGCCGCGTTCGATGCGAATCCGCGCAGCGCCGATCCGGTCGCGACCGATTTCGACACGCGCAAGACCGTCTCGCAGACGCAGGCCGGCATCGTGCTCGACCGGCGGGTGTCGGCCGACCACGCGCTGCGGGTGATGGTGTACGGCGGGCACCGGCGCACCGAGCAGTTCCAGGCCATTCCGGTGGCGACGCAGGCGAACAACGCGCTGCACCCCGGCGGCGTGATCGACCTGCGGCGCGACTACAGCGGCACCGACTGGCGCTGGACGACGAAGACCGCCGTCGCAGACCGGCCATTGACGCTGATCGGCGGCTTGGCCTACGACCGGCTGCGCGAGTTGCGCCAGGGGTATCTCGATTACACCGGCGATGCGGCAACGCCCCAACGCGGCCAGCGCGGGGCGATGCGGCGCGACGAGACCAACTTCGTCAGCAACATCGACCCCTACCTGCAGGCCTCGTGGCAGCCGGCGGCCGACTGGACGCTGAACGCCGGTGTGCGGCACAGCCGCGTGCGCTTCGAATCGCACGACAACTACATCGTGGGTGCCAACCCCGACGACAGCGGCCGCGCCGACCACCGCGCGACGCTGCCGGTGCTGGGCGTGCTGTGGGCCGCGAGCCGCTCGGTGCACCTGTATGCGACGGCCGGCAAGGGCTTCGAGACGCCGACGCTGAACGAACTGAGCTACCGGCCGAATGGCGCGACGGGATTGAACTTCGCGCTGCAGCCTGCGACGAGCCGCAGCCTGGAACTCGGCGTGAAGAGCCGGCTGGACGGCATCGGCGAGTTCAACGCGGCGGTGTTCCAGACTCGCACGTCGGACGAGATCGTCACGCTGACCAACACCGGTGGGCGATCGACCTTCCAGAACGCGGGCAGCACGCGGCGCAGCGGGCTGGAACTCAGCGCCGTCGCGGCGCTGCCCGAGCCATGGAAGGCGCAGGCGGCGGCCACCTGGCTCGATGCGCGCTACCGCGACGCGTTCATGACTTGCGCCGCCACGCCGTGTGCCGCACCAAACGTCGAGATCGCGTCGGGGCAGCGCATTCCAGGCATCGCGCGCAGCAGCTTGCAGGCGAGCCTGGCGTGGGCGCCGCCGCAGGGCTGGCGCGCGGGGGTCGACGTGCGGGCATTGAGCAAGGTGTTCGTCAATGACATGAACTCGGATGCGGCTGGCGGGCAGGCCACCGTCGGTGCGAGCGTCGGGCATGTGCTGCCCATCGGCGCCTGGCAGTTCAGCAGCTTCGTGCGGGTCGACAACGTGTTCGATCGCACCTATGCGGGGTCGGTGATCGTCAATGAGGGCAATGCCCGCTATTTCGAGCCGGCGCCGGAGCGCAATTGGGTAGGTGGCATCACCGGCCGCTACGCCTTCTGAGCATGGGCGGTCTTTGAGGCGCCCGGCGGTCGCTCAGTTCGGCCCCTGGATGAAGTAGACACCCGGAACGTTTTCCCATTGCGGCAGAGAGCCGCAAGTGAATCCGTTCTCGTTGTAGAAAACCGTCATGCTCCGGTTCGACAGCTTGGCTGCCAGCAACGTCGCATAGACCGTCTTACATGCGGCCGGCAGCATGAAGAAGGAGCCCTGGGCTCCGATCGAGCAGATCTTGTGGATCGGTGTTGCGTCTTTCAGCGCCACCACCACCGCCCCGCCTTGGTCGACGCCCAGGTAGTCGACCAATCCGGTGCATGCGTAGTTGGCCCAACTGGCCTGCGTGGCCAGCGACAGAGCGACGGCCATTGCCGTCCGGAATCCATGCTTCATCACATCCTCCTTTGAATTGAAAAACTGGCAGCCATCACAGTTCACAGGCCGGAGCGCGGAACCGGGTGATGCCCAGTGAGGGTGGCGTATCGCGCATGACTGCGGAGAAAATCCGCAGGCTGTGCGGTGCTGTTCGCCGTCCCAGCCACATACCCATTCCTCTTCGAAAGCACACATGAAACGTACCTGTCTGAAGACCTTCCGCGCGGCACGAGTTGCTTTGGCCGCCAGTGCCGCGTTGGCAACCTTCGGCGCACAAGCGCAGGTCCAGGCTGCCTACGTGACCGGCACCGTCGTCGACACGACCAGCACGCCCGCCGGTTACCTGATCAGGCTGGACGCCGGGCGCCCGACCAACTGCAACGGTGCGCCTTTCGGTTGGATGCTGATCAAGAGCGAGAACAAGGCAATGATGGCGACGGCGATGATGATGTTCGCGCTGGGCAAGAAGACCGCGACCGTCTACACGACGGGCATCGGGACGAGCGGGCATTGCGAGGTGGATCAGTACGATCCGGTGGAGTGAGCTGAGGTCGACGCGCCCCCAGAAAGCGCTCCGCGGGCTTCCCGACGCCCGCTCCTCACCCCTGTTTCCGTCACCTCGACAGCCAGATGCCTTTGATGTCTTGTTGACTCGTGCAACCCGCTCCGTCGGAATACCTGACAAGAACCGATTTCTGCGTCGTGATGGCCGTCATGATGACGGCGAAGACTGGTTTGAAGTCGGGGCTTGACTGCGCGATGGTGCCAACGCCACCTTCCTGGTAATTGACCCACAGGATGGAGTCGCCCACATAGAATTTCACCGGCGTCAGGGTGCATTCTATGTATGCATAGGCGTTCAGCGGTGCGATCTGCATGACCAGTCCTGCGATCAAGCAGGATAGAAATGTGATCGGTGATTTGATGGGGATCATTGAAATTCCTTTCATTGAGGGATGGGACAGTCCGCTCTCGGGATGCTCATCAAGAGCGAGAACAAGGCGGCGGTGGCGACGGCGATGATGATGTTCGCGCTAGGCAAGAACATCGCAGCCGTCTACACGATGGGCATCGGGTCGAGCGGGCAGTGCGAGGTGGATCAGTGCGATCCGGTGAAGTGAAATTGGCAGTTGGGCTGATCACTGGGGACGCCACCGTGATCGACCACCCGACGACCGACCCGCCCTTCAGCACTAGTCGCCGGGATGAATTCCCGTAGAGCGAAGGTCTTGCACAATCGCAACCAAGCCATCCTCCATGCTATCCGTGTCTCTCCGCAAAACAACATCTGCGGGATAGGGCAGATTCAGCGTAAACGTGTACTTGCGGGTTGGCCGCTCCCCATCGACCTTAAAGATGAAGTAGCCCCGCTTCGTTTCACAAATTCGCTCAATGAGGGGAAGCAAATCAGTCCAAGCTTGCGCCATCGACAAATCGACACCCCATTCGGCCGCAAATTCTTTGAAGTCAATTGTATTCATTTAGAAGCCCTGCAGCGCCTTAGAAATTGCTCGAACATCTTTCAACTCACCAGTCGCAACGCGATCTACCACATTCCAGATCAGCGCCTGTGGCGGTCCATTCACGCCATTCCGGGAGATCAGCGACTCAACTGCAGCAACAGCCGTTCTCTTATTCCCATTCTCAAACAGATGTCCGCCCGCGATATCACGAATCACGGAGGCCATCTTGTTATAGAAACCATCATATCTGGACGCATTCGCCAGAACGTTGTCGACTTCCCGGTAGGCAACACCATTTCCGAAAGTTCGATTGAGTGCCGAGATTTCCTCTGCCGACATGCCAATTTTAAAACCACCCAGCCCCTTTGCAGCAGTAGCCAACTCCTTGACCACAACCGCTTCAGTACGAGCTTCCCCACCGATGCCAAGCGTCAATAGACCAATCGTCGCCTCTGCCCTCTTATAACCATTGAAATTCTCATAATAACCCGTCAACGGATTCAGGTTGTCCGTAGTGAACAGTGCAAGCGGCGCGACCATGTGCCCTGCAATCCGGCCAACGAAATTGTCCACGAAGAAATTCGGAGAGGAGCTGATGGTAGCCCGGTCGCCTCCCGCTGAATTGATCCCGCCGGCAGCCAAACTGATGTTGCTCTGCTCAGAATATCCGCCCATAAAGGCCATCGATGAATCGGCCGAAGGAATCCCGCAGGAATAGCACCCGACGTTCCCGCCGAAGACCGAGTAGGTCGCCCCATAGCTGGCGACCGGGAGGCCGAGGTTGTAGTTGCCTCCTGACTGCCCCCAACTGAACGACCAGGATCCATTCGAATAGCTGGCCCCTGAACTCCCATAGGTGCTCTCCGCACCCCACGGATCAAAACCCGACGGATCCGTCATTCCGAGCGGATTGTTCAACACATAGCTGTAGCGGTTGTAGCTACCTGTCGCGTCTGGATAGGTGATCTGCGGATCCGCACTCATGAAGCGAGCCAGCGCGGGGTCATACACGCGGCCGTTCATGTTGATCAGCCCCACCTCGTCCATGTGCTCATGGCCGGTGAAGCCACGATCCGTATTGATCGGGATGAGTTGCCCGTTGGTGTCGGTCACACCATTGCTGTTGCGCCGCTTTCCGAACGGCTCGAAGGCCAGGTGCTCGACCGCGCTCGTCGAATCGCTGATGGCCACCACGGAGCCCAGGTGATCCCTGTGCCAGTACTGCGTCGTGGTGTTGGCGACGCTCGTGCACGGGTTCGATGTGCAGACGATCAGCGCGAAGGCAGGACCACCCGCGCTGATGTAATGCTTCATCTTCGTACCTGAAGCGCCGGTTTCTTCTTCGTAGAACAAACCTGCCCCGGCGCTCGGATTGATATACACAGTGCTCCGCTGCGGCACTCCACTGCGCGAATACCGTTCCACCGTCCGCTCGTGCTCGGCGTCGTAGAGGAAGCTCACCTCCGCCCCAGCGGAACTCACGCTCCGCACCATGTTGAATGCGGTCCATGCCACCGTGCGGCCGGCGCCGGATTCGAGATTGCCGTTCACGTCATAGGCGTAGCGCGGCGCTGCTACTCCATTGACGGACCCGCTCACACCCGCCACCGCGTGGGGGCGCTGGCTTCCCTGCCCGCTCGTGTTGTAGAGATAGGTGTTCGTCACACCGGCCTCTGTGCGAGTGGTGATGTTGCCGATGGCGTCGTAGCCCCAGCCCATCACTTGCGGAGTGCTCAAGGCGCCGCCGGAGCGCGTTTCACTCGTCAGCCGGTTCAACTCGTCGTGAACATAGGTCAACGTGATGCCGGCGCTGACATCCAGCCGGCTGTTGATGTTCCGATTCAGGTCGTAGCCATACACCAAGTTGCTGACCGTGCCGCTCGACCCTGCTTGGCTGGTCTTCAGGAGCCCATCCGGAAAGTAGGTGTTCGTGGTGACCAAGTCGTTGCCGTACTTGAACTCGAGCGGCGCACCGTTCGGGTTCTGGCGCTGCAGCGTCCACAGGGCGAGGTTGTTGCGTGCATCGACGACCTGCCGCAGATAGCCGCGCGCGGTATAGACATTGTTGATCTGAAGGCCGGTCGGATACGTCCGCGAGCTCACGCGTCCGGTGATCGCGTCATAGCCCGTGCTCGTGGTGAAGACCTTGTCATTGGCAAAGGTCGTGACAGTGCTCGGGCGACCGAGGTCATCGTAGTAATGCCGGCGCGCATAGCCGTTGCCGGCCGTGGCCTCACAAAGCCGTCCGATCCCCGTCTTGCAAGGGGGAGAACCATCGGCGTACGTCCTGCTGTCGAAGTACCAGTTGCTCTTCAGGTCCGGCTCGCTGCGTGCGGTCTGGCGGCCGAGCTTGTCGTAGGCCATGGTCACCCACCCCGCCACATCGGATGCGGTGGTACCCACATCGGAAATGGCTGGGCAGGCGATCGGCACCGCACCACCTCGCAGCTTCTGATCCTGCTGTGCCTTCTGCTGGCCGAGTGCGTCATAGCAATAGGCCACGACGCCGAGGTCCGGGTCGTACAGCGCAGTCTTGCGCCCGCGCGAGTCGTACGAGATCGAAACGACGTTGAAGGCAGCGTCGGTGGTTCGCACCAGATTGCCCAGCGGATCGTATTCGCGAGTCAGCCTGCCCTTTTTGTCGGTGATGCTCTCGAGCTGCCCGGCCGCATTCTTGACGTAGACGAGCGGATTTCCCTTGGCATCGCTCACCGTGGTGGTCAAGCCGTTGTACGAGGTGTCGATCGAAGCCGGGCCACCCGCTGCGTTCAACTCGAACTGTCGAGTCACGCGGCCCAGCACATCTCGCGTGTAGCTGACGGACGACGCGCCGGGCAGGACTTTCGCGATGACTTCGTCATCGAGCTCATAGATGAGGTCTGCCTGCACCGGTTCGCTGCTGCTCGATCCGTCGAAGCCTTCCGTCTCGGATCGGATCTCTCGCCCTAATGCGTCGTAGTAGGTGCGCGTGTAGGCTCCGTTGACCGTGCCGTCAGATCTGAGCGGCGTAGCCTGAACGTAGAACACCGGCTTCACCACGCTCGGCCCCACGGAGAAGGAACCCGAGTGGAAACTTGCTCGCACGGTGCTGCACAAACCGGTAGCAGCACCGGCCGGCACAGAGACATCCTGCTTCCACGCAATGTCATCGTTGTACGTGCAGTAGACGTACTCCCACTTGATTCGTGTCTTGTCGGCGTGAATCTCCAGCGTCTTGCGACCCAGATCGTCATAGGTCCACTGGGTCGTCGAAAGACTCGGATCACTCTGCGTCGCCCCGTTCGGATCGCGAAGGCTGGTGGCCGTGCCAAATCGACCGTCGTAGGTTCTCTTCTCCTCGTGACCCAGCGGGTTCACTGTGGTCTCAAGAAAGCGCTTGTCCGTCGACCATGCGTTCGTGACGTCCCTCGGCGAGAACTTCGCCATCCCGGTCGGCGCAGCCGCCTCGCCAACCGCCCCGCTGACCGTTGCGGCGGCACCGGCACAGTTCCGTGTCGTGACGACGGTTGGTCGACCATACTCATCCGGCAGCTTGTATTCGGTCACCACGCACAAGTCCGAAATCTCCGGCTCGACGATGGTCTTCGTCAGCCGACCTGTCGCGGGGTCGTAGTCGAATGAAGTCGTCGTCCTGATTGTCGTGGCTGACCAGGCTGGCACAGCGGCGAGCACAAGCATGCCCGAGACACACGACAAGACCGCCCGAGTGGCCACGCGCTTCCAGCGATTGAGAGGTACTGTCAGCATGTCAGTCATCGCTCAGGAGCAATTGAAGAATGGTCATGATGGTTGCCGTCGTCTGTGCCGGCAGCTGAGGGGCGGGCGCCGGCGGCAATCCTCCCGAACCAGGAACTACTGGGGTGGCCACTGTAGGCCCGCCGCGGTCGGTCACTCGCTTGGTCAATCGCCCGATGAACCAGTTGGCCGGGTCGTTGTAATACGTGCTCGCCACCACGGTTGAGTAGTCGGTGGGCGAACCGTCCGAATTCAGGATCTGCGTCGTCTCTTGGCGCAGATTGCCGTAGTGATCAGGGTCTGCGTTGAGGATCCGGGTGCGGGGCAACAGCGCGCCATTCAGATCCTTGGATTGCGCATTGATCTCCGACGGATACACGAAGTAGCGCTTGTCCTGGGCAATGAAGCAGTTCGCGTCGATCGACAGCCTGCATCCGTAAGGACTGGATGCGGCCGTGTCGGGCAAGCCGGCGACCATCGCTGAATACGAGTTTGTGGTGGTACTCAGGTTGTCCCACGATCCACCGCTGCCCGTGCTCCGACTCTCCACCAAGCCGATGTACGGGAAATCCTGTCGGAATGTCGTGCGTGTGCGCAAGCCGGTGATCGAATCGGCTGTCTGCTGCCAACGAAATCCGACGAACCCTCGGCCGTTGCGCTCGACCCGTGCCGAGCCATAGGAGAAGGAGGTGACTCGGTTCAAGCGGCTGATCGTTGAACTACTGCTCACCCAGCTCACTGCCTGCTTCCGAACCTCCGTCACGACAGGAATGGCAGATGCGATCGTCCAGACGGRACTGTCGCTGGCGACATCTTTTGCATAGCTCTGCCGAATCAGCATGATCGGCAAAGCATCGATTTCCCAGGAGAGGATGCTTCCCGCGCCATTGGAGACCCCGATCATGAGGTTCGATGGAGGGCGGCCAAGCAGCCATGCCGATTTCACGGTCTGACCGTCGACGCGGACGAATCCGGCCGCACCGCTCGCCGTGAAGTCACCGGCGTACATGTCCGTGCATGCGGACGAACAGGGGTCCCCATTGACGGGAGAGGAACTGACGGCAAACGAGCCATCACCATTCGAACGCCACACGGTGTACGCCCCGACACCCGCAAGGTTGGAAGGCGTGTGTATCAGATCAGCCAAGCCATCACCGTCCGTGTCAACGACCTGCCATGTGCCGTCGACCAACGGTCGGTCTGGTGTCGAAGGCAGCGCTTTCCATTCGAAATTTCCATCACCCTTCGACAGCAGGGTGATCGATTGATTGCGGCCCGCCTCACTGATGAGCTGCCCGTTTCGGTGGTCCCTGAATGTCACCTGCAGGACCAGATCGGTCAGCCCATCCTGATTGACATCGATTGGCACCCAGGTATAGACGCGACTGATACTGCCGTCGGCCACGCCCCAGGACCCGGTCGGCCCGAGAACCTGGACCTTTGAAATGTCAAAGGTTCCATCGCCTTTTGACTTGCGAACGATGAGCCAGACGCTGAAGTTGTCTCGATCCAGATAGAGCTGGGCCATGTCAGCCAGGCCATCACCATTAACATCCAATACTTGCCATTTGCTGCGAAACAACGCGGCGGCGAGCGGGCCCTCCTCGATCCAAAGCGCCGTTCCACCGGTGCCCAGAAACCTGGAGATGGTGAAGCTTCCATCACCGTTCGATTTCCAGACTCGCATGTCCTCGGTCTCTTGCCAGATCGTGTTTTGAACAGCACCGACCAGATGCACGAGGTCTGCCAGCCCGTCGCCGTTGACATCCAGAATCAACCACCCTCCATGAGAGAGGTCATCGTCCTTGCTGGCACTCGAGAAGGGAGTGATGGCAAACGTCCCATCGCCATTGGACTTCCACACCTGCACTAGTCCGGAGGTCGCCGTGATATGCACGAGATCGGCCAATCCGTCGCCATTGACGTCCAGCACTTGCCACGAGCCGGTTGAAAGACTGGTGTCTCCGGACGCAGTCAACTCGCGAATGCTGAAGGTGCCATCACCGTTCGACTTCCAGATGCGGTAGACGCCGCTGATCTCCGTCAAATGAACGAGATCGGTGATGCCATCACCATCGACATCAAGCGTGACCCATTTGCCACCAGAGACTGAGCTCTCCGCCTGGGACACCGCCGTGATCATCGATCCGGGGAAGGGGTAGAGCCCTTTTCCCGCACTGCCGAGCTTGAAGCTCGTGACCGGAGCGCATGGCCCGGCCTTCCCGCAGAGCGTCAAGGACTGCATTGTCGATCGTTGATCCGCTTGCGAGGAATACGACGGGGTGTAAGTCGAAACGACGTTGCCGTTGGTCTTGGTGACGATTCCGGAGAGGCGAACGGACGTCAGGAACTGCTGACCGCCTTGGTAGGCGTTCAATTTTTCGGCTATGGAGCGAACGGCATAGTTGAATTCAACGTTGTTGGCCGCCGCCAGACCGGTCTTGGGGTTGCTGGTGTATTCAATCCGCAGCGGATAGGTGTTGAATTCGGTCGTGCTACCGGCGATCACCGACGGCAGGCCATAGACGATGCTTTGGGTGTTCCCCATCACGTCGGACACCTTGTTCAGCGCCCAGACGCGAATGCCTGCCGCGTTGGCTGCAAAGACCCGGCTGTCGCTACTGCCTCCGAATTCCATCGTCAGGCCATCCTTCGTCTTCACGACGAAAGATTGCGGGCCTGAAGCCGCCGCCCCCATTGCGGTGACCTTCAGGAATGCATCGATTTCAGTCCTGTACTCTGACCCCGCAGCGCCATAGGTGCCCGAGACCACCATCAGTCGCTTGCCATCGAGGCAGAAGCGGTCGTCGGAGGTGTAAAGAATGCCACCCTTGACACCGTCCTGAGGCGTCGTGCGCGGACAGCGGGTGATGGCAGGCAGCCCATCCAAGGTCCACCCGACGCCCAGCAAGCCGTTGCCTGCGCGGCTGCTGTAGCTCATGGAAAGCTTGGGCTCGATGCCCGCGATGCCGGGGGGCACCTGAATGGGAACGGTGTAGGTCGCCGCACCGAGCGGCGACACATCAAACTGACCGGGAATTCCCATCTGGACGGCGGCGAAGCATGGTGAGGCAACCGCAGCCGCGAGTGCCACGAAGACCGGGAGAACTCTTTGGACAAACTTTTTCATGGCACCTTCTACGTGAGCGTCACGCGGGGACTTGCTGGAAAACAAGTCAATGTTGATTCCGTCAATCAGGCCGAATAGATGAACTTCACCAGGCATCCGGCATTGCTGCCGAACATGCGCACCGTCGAGCCGCTGAGCTTGGACGCCAGCAGCAGCGCGTAGATGGCCTTGTTGTTCGCTTGTGCCGTGGCCTGGTCGGCATCGATGCCGTTCCACTTCAACCACGTGCCCGCACCGCAGGCCCCGGCGTTGGTGTCGACGGTGAACAGCACCGCCGTGGGCATGTAGGTCGCCTCGATGGCCGTGATATGCACGTTCGAGATCTGCCAGTCATAGGCCGTCTGCGTGGAGGCCGGCACGGCCATGGCGCAAGTCGCGAGGAACGCAAGCAGTTTCTTCATGAAATTCCAATCGGGGGTGATGTCGCCGACATAGACCCGCACCGGCGCATTGAGAAGTTCTGCGTCACCGCGGCAGCGTCACGGCGACCAGGCTGCAACGCCCCGGGAATGCAGTGACCGCCGGGTTGTCGGTGATGTACAGCGTGACGGGCTTCTGCGCCAGCAGCGCCATCGACAGCAGGCCGAACATGCGCTTGTCCGCATCGACACTCTTCAGCGTGGTGATGTAGTTCGGATCGCACGACATCCCGGTCGGGACCGAGAAACCGCCCACAACCTGAATCTCGAGATTCCCGGCCTGGTGACCAATGGCGTTGGCCTGGATCACCGCCACGAATTGAAGGTTGCCGGTGATGCTCCCTTCGGCAGCACAAGCATTCGAACCCACGCACCAGACTCCGGCAAGAAGCAACGCGCGAACGACGCATCCTCCGAGAGCACATGCCAGTCGGCACATCATTTCGCGCCCGCCAATGAAATACATCGTCTTCAACGCACATTCCTCGTTCAACGGACGCACGAGCGCTCCCCGCTTGCACAAGCGATGGACATCCCGGGCGATCCCTCCAGCACAAAGGCGCTCGTGGGCGCCTGTCGATTCATTGCGCGGTCAAGATGTGACCGCTGTCACCAACGTTAACCGAAGCCGGCTTGCTCCCGCAAGCTCGACCGCAATAAAAGATGTCGCCATCCTTCGATTTGTGGATGTCATCACTGTGCGTCTGGGGCGGCTCGATGCCCGCGATGCCGTGCCAACAGAAGCCATCGTGCGCGCGGCTATGCTCTCCGCCTTTGGTCAATCCATCGGGAGGAGTTTTCGTGTCTCTGAATCTTGGCTCGCATCTCAATTCCGCCCTGCGGTCAGCCACCAGCATCGCCTCTGCGCTGGTGCTCGCAGCAGCCATCATCCCCGCCGGTGCGCATGCAGACGCTGGATCGACCGGTTTCCGGCACATCGTCGACATCGGATGCGAAGGCGTGAATTGCTTCATGACCTTGGACGGGGCGCCCTTCCCCGGGCCGAGTGGCACCACCTGCGCGGCGCCGACGCTCGAGTTTCGCTGGGACGCCAGCACGCCCGGCGGCAAGCTGGCCTACGGATCATTCCTCGCGGCTTACGCGTCGGGCAAGGTGGTCTCGGTCTACTACTCGACTTGCTTCGTGCAGTGGAACGGCGTCTACCCGACCATCGGGTACTTCCACGTCACCGGATGAGCCACGCTCAGGCGGGCTCCAATACCTGCCTGGCTCAATACGTCTTGTACGGCAGGAACTTCCCGCTCATCACGATGCTGACCCGATCGCCCGCCGGGTTCGGCTCGCGCTGCAGATCCATCCTGAAATCGATCGCGCTCATGATCCCGTCGCCGAACTCTTCATGGATCAATTCCTTGAAAGTCGTGCCGTACACGCTGACCAACTCGTAGAAGCGATAGATCAGCGGATCGGTCGGCACCGAGGTCGGCAGCGAGCCCTTGTAGGGCACCACGCACAGCCACTTCTGCTCGGCATCGCTCAACCCGAAGATCTCGCCGAGCACGCCGGCCTGCTGCGGCGTCAACGTCATCTGGCCGAGGCAGGCGGCCGTCGTCCACTCCTTGCTCAGGCCGACCTTCGCGGCCACGTCGGACCACTTCAATCCCTTGGCGACCTTGGTCGCGATGATCTTCTCGGTGACATCGAGGCGGCTCATGGCAATGCTCCTGTGGACGGTGCAGGCCACGTAGCAACGATCGTGCTAGCCTGCCGCGCACCATGTCGATGCTGCTCACATCCCAGGCCTTCGAGGAAACCGGCAGCGCGCTCGTCCCCGCCGTCCTGGCGCCGGACGAATGCGACCGCGTCGCGGACCTCGTCCAGGCCCTGGGCGCCGCCGGCGCCGGCACGCGCAGCCTGCTCGCTCAGCCCTGGTGCGCGGCCCTCGCCCGCCGGCTGCGGCAGCACCCGGTGCTGTCCGGATGGATGCCGGCCGGCGGCGTCGCCGTGCAGTGCACCTTCTTCGAGAAATCCGCGGCCATCAACTGGCTGGTGCCGGTCCACCAGGACCTCGGCATCCCGGTGGCCGAGCGCGTCGACCACCCGGCCCTGCGCGCCTGGTCCGAGAAGGAAGGCGCGCTGTTCGTCCAGCCGCCCGCCGACTTCCTCGCGCAACTGATCGCCGTGCGCCTGCACCTCGATCCCTGCACCGCGCAGGACGGGCCGCTGCGCGTGATCCCCGGCACCCATCGCCGCGGACACATCGCCGACGAAGAGGCCATCGCGCTGCGCAGCCGGGGTCTCGAAGCCACCCTCTGCGCGGCGAAGGGCGACGCGCTCGTGATGCGCCCGTTGCTGCTGCACGCGTCGTCGAAGGCCACCGGCACCGGCCGCCGCCGGGTGCTGCACTTCCTGTTCGCACCCGCCGATCCGCCGCACGGCCTGCGATGGCAACATGCGGTTCAACCATGACCGATCCGACCACCACCCCCGCTCCCTTCACCGTCAGCGACCTCGCCACCCTCGAAGCCCTGTTCGGCACCGTCGGCGAGGCCTCGATCCGCAAGGAGGCACCCTCGCTGCACCCGGTGTACCGCCGCTGGCTGGAAGCCGCCCCGTTCGCGGTGCTCGCCACCAGCGGCCCGGGCGGGCTCGACGCCTCGCCGCGCGGCGACCCGGCGCCGCTCGTCACCGTGCAGGACGAGCACACGCTGCTGCTGCCCGAGCGGCGCGGCAACAACCGCATCGACAGCCTGCGCAACATCCTCGCCGACCCGCGCGTCGCGCTGCTGTTCATGATCCCCGGCGTCGGCGAGACATTGCGCATCAACGGCCGCGCCCGCATCAGCGTCGACCCGGCGCTGCTGCAGCGGCTCGCGATGGACGGCACGCCGCCGAAGTGCGTGATCGTCGTGCACATCGAGACCGTGCTGTTCCAGTGCGCCCGCGCACTGCAGCGCTCGAAACTGTGGACGCCGCCCGCAGCAGACGTGCGCAGCACCGTGCCGTCGGCCGGCGCGATGCTGGCCGCGCTCACCGATGCGGCGATCGACGGCGAGGCCTACGACCGCGACCTGCCCGAGCGGCAGCGCACGACCTTGTATTGACGATGTCCGCCCCGATCCCCTCCCAGACGCCCCCTTTGAACGCCGCGGTCGAGTTGCACACCGAGCGGCTGCGACTGCGCCCTGTGCATGACGGCGACGCGCCCGCGCTTCTGGCGATCTTCAGCGACCCCGAGACGATGCGCTACTGGAGCGCGCCGCCGTGGACCTCGATCGACCAGGCGCACGCGATGATCGAGCGCGACCGCTCCGCGATGGCCGCCGGCGAGCACCTGCGCCTCGCCATCGAACGGCGCGACGATGGCGCGCTGATCGGCCTGTGCACGCTGTTCCACCTGAATGCCGCCTGCCGCCGCGCCGAGGTCGGCTACGTGCTCGCCCGCCCGGCCTGGGGCCGCGGCCACATGAACGAGGCCTTGCGAGCGCTGCTGCACCACGGCTTCACCGCGATGAACCTGAACCGCGTCGAGGCCGACATCGACCCGCGCAACCGCGGCTCGGCGGCCAGCCTCGAGCGGCTCGGCTTCACCCGCGAAGGCTACCTGCGCGAGCGCTGGATCGTCGGCGACGAGGTGTCGGACAGCTGGCTCTACGGGTTGCTGCGGCGCGAGTGGGAAGCGATGAAGATGTCCGGAAGCGGCGACCGCTGACGCGCCGCCGCACCTACGCTGCAGCCATTCGCCGCACGGCACACCGGAGCACACGATGGCCTCGATCCACCAGCACATCTCGATCAACGTCCCGGCCCGCGAGCTGTGGGATGCAGTGCGCGACATCGGCGCGCTGCACACCCGGCTGGTGCCCGGCTTCGTCACCGACTGCCGGCTGGAGGACGGGGGCAGCGCCCGCGTCGTGACCTTCGCCAACGGCGTGGTGGCCCGCGAGTTGATCGTCACCCTCGACGACGGCGCGCGCCGGCTGGTGTGGAGCGCGGCCGGAGGCCGGCTGATGCACCACAATGCCTCGGCCCAGGTGTTCGAGGACGGCGCCGAGCGCTGCCGCCTCGTGTGGATCGCCGACCTGCTGCCCGACACGATGGCCCCGGCGATCGCCGCGATGATCGGGCAGGGCCTGCAGGCGATGAAGAAGGCGCTGGAATCCGCCGCGGCCCCGGGCCACAATGCGCCCCTGCACGAACCGCCCGCCTGAAAGGAAGACCTCGATGACCTTCGACCACATCGGCTTCAACGTCAGCAACTTCACCGCGATGCGCAGCTTCCTCGTCACTGCGCTGGAGCCGCTGGGCATCGGCATCACGAAGGAGGCCGAGGGCTGGGCCATGATCGGCCGCGAGGGCCAAGGCCAGTTCTGGTTCGGCTCGTTCGGCAACGCACCGGGGCCGATCCACATCGCCTTCGCGGCGCAAGACCGCGAGCAGGTGCGCCGCTTCCACGCCGCCGCGCTGGCCGCGGGCGCGAAGGACAACGGCGCCCCCGGCCTGCGGCCGCACTACCACCCGAACTACTACGGCGCGTACGTGATCGGCCCGGACGGGCACAACTTCGAGGCTGTCTGCCACAGCCCGCAGGCGTAGCCGCGACACTGCCAGCTCAGGCCACGAACCGGCAGCTCGACGCCGGCGTGCGCGTGTCCATGTTGCGGCCGCGGTTCAGGTGGTCGTCGATCTCGGCGGCACAGCCCAGCATGCGCGGGATCAGGAAGATCGTGAACGCCGCCGTCTCCAGGTCGCGCTCGGCCAGTTCGCCGCGCCGCAGCCGCTTCCACAGCATCTTCAGCAGCAACGATGCGATCACCGCATCGATGTTGACGCAGTAGACGTTGCGCGACACGCCGGCGTCGAGCAGCGCCTGCACCAGTGCGCGGTAGTAGGCGTGGAACACGTTGTGCTCGCCGCGCTGCTCGAGCAGCTGCGCGATGAAGACCTCGCGCGGGTCGTGGTTGACCGGCTTGTCCTTGAAGACCGGGTGGTTCACGCCCGGCAGTTTCGCGATGTCGGTGCTGCCGATGCTGCGGCGCTCGGCCTTGTAGCTCGCATAGCGCTGCGCGGTGCGCCACGCGAGCGCCGCCAGGTCGATGCCGTGCTCCGGATCGGCCGGGTCGGCCAGCCGGGTGTCGCGGAACTGCTCGTTCAGGAACGCGATGCCCTCGTAGCCGTTGCCGCCATGCGTGTAGCCGGTGTGCGTCAGGAAGCCCATCAGCGCCTTGTTCAGCTGCACGCGCTGAGCGGCCTCGGGGCCATCGGCCGACACTGCGCCCTTCGCGCCCTGCGCCGAGATCGCCCCCGGACCGTTCGTCAGCAGCAAGCCGAACAGCGTCTGGCAGACGAACAGGTCTTCATCGACCGGCGGCAGCCCGATCAACGCGGCGAACGCGATCTCGGTCAGCGAACAGCGGCCCAGCAACTGCGCGTCGTCGAAGCTGCAGAACTGCCCGGCCTGGTGGCGCGTGTCCGGTGCCGAAGCACCGATCAGCGTGCCGAACAAGGCCATCCACCACGGCAGGCTCTCGGCCGTGAGGCGCGACACGCGCTTGGCCATCAGCGGCGTCCAGGCGAGCGTGGTCGTGATGGCGGCGAGCACGGCATCGGCCGTCGGATGGCCCGGCAGCGCACGCAGCCAGCGCAGCAGCGCGGACTTTGCGCCGCGCGCATCGAGCGCGGCCAGCAGCGCCTGCGCGCGCGCATCCGGCGTGCCGCTGACCAGCCCTTCACAGCCGAGGATGTCGACCTTGCCGAGGTCGAACCGCTCGTCCAGCGCGTCCTTCAGCCCGGCCGCGGCGAAGCGGTCGATCAGCAGCCGGGCCGCCTCGCGCGCGCCCTGCTGGCCGCGCGGCCCGACGATCGCCACGGCGGCCGCCAGCACCGCGTTCGGCGCGTTGCCGGCCTCGCGTGCCGCCTGGGCTGCCGCCAGCATCGGCGTGCCGTGCAGGTTGACGTGCGCGGCGATCGCCGTCGCGACGAGCCGCCGGTCGTTCTCGTCGCYGGCCTCGTGCAGCAGCGCCAGCTTGACGAGCGATTCGAACGGCAGCGTCGCCGCCTGCAGCATCGAGACGCCGTGCAGGCTGCTGAGCTGCGTCTGCGCATCCATCTGCGAGGCGCCGGATGCATCCTTCATCGGTTGCCGCGGCACGATGCCGCCCACCTGCCGGTTCACCTGCTCGACCTGCGCGGCATACGGCGCGGCCGGCGCCACCACCTGCAGCGCGAGCGCCGGCGGCAGCGCCAGCCCGGCGTCGGACGCGAACCAGGGCTTCAGCACCAGGCTGCCCTCGGGCTCGAAGTCGGGCAGCGTCGCGTTGGCCCGCATCACCGCCAGCAGCGCGGCCGGGATGTGCGCGATGTTGGTGACCAGCGCGCCGCGCGCCGAGAAGCGCGGTTCCTCGGGCGTGAAGATGCCGTCGACGCCGAACTTGTCGAGGAACCAGCGCTCCTTCGCCAGCGCATCGTCCTCGCAACCGGCCATCGCGCCGGCATGGCCCACCGCGCGCGTCAGCCGGCGTTTCCAGCGGCCGACCACGCAGGCCACCACCGGTTTCGTGAAGTGGGCGTCGAGCTCGTAGGTGCCGCCCGGCTCGCAGTACAGCACCGCGGCCTTGCTGCGCGCGTCGTTGGCGAGTGCGAACGCGAACTCGGGCGCGGCGTAGTGGATGTAGACGTCCTTGCCGCTGGAGACCACCGTGGTCGTGCCCCAGCCGCTCATGCGCAGGTATTGCGCGATGGTGGTCGAGAAGCCGCCGGAGTTCGAGAAGATCGCGATCGAGCCCGGCCGCAGCGTGTCGCCCGGCGCATCGCCGCCGAGCGCGCCACCGATGCGCACCCGGTTCCAGGCGTCGGCCACGCCCAGCCCGTTGGCGCCGAAGATGTCGACGCCGGCCTGCTGGCCCATCGCGCGGATCTCGCGCGCATCGTGCACCGGGATCTTCTCGGTGACGATGAAGATTTTCTTCAGCTGCGGGTTCACGCGGATCAGCTCGGCCACGCCGTCGCGCGCGGCCGCCGGCGGCAGGTAGACCACGCCGCAGTTGAAGCGGTGCCCGGCCTGCAGGCCGTCGCGCACGTTGTTGTAGACCGGGATGTCGCCCGACGCGGTGGTGAGCACCTGCCCGCCCTTGCCCGGCGCGGTGCCGAACACGACGTTGCCGCCCGACCAGGCATGGCCGATCGGCGTCACCTCGCTCGATTCGGCACCGAGGATGTTGAGCACGCAGACGCGGTCGTCGCGCGTCGCGATCTGCGCCAGCGAGCTGGTGCCCACGAAGTACCTGAAATCGCCGACGCCTTGTTTCTGCAAGGGATTCATCTGCATGGTGTTGCTCTCCTGGTGAGGGGTCTCATGCCGACTCCGGCAGGCCCAGCCCGGCCGCGAGCTGCGCGCGCCCGCCGGACTTCATCCACGCATCGGCCTGCTTCGCGTACGAGATCACCTGGCTGATGTCCGAATCGAAGCCGAACATCCGGTACGGCAGCCCGAGCTGGTCGCAGGTGTCGCGCAGCACCGCCATGCCGCGCACCAGGTTCGGCCCGCCGCGCCCGAGCACGACGTACAGCGGCGTGGCGCCGTGCAGGCCGACGTGCTCGCGCAGCGCGTCGGCGATCGCGCGCAGCGTCTCGTGGATGTCGGTGTTGTTCGACTTGCCGCCGATGATGAACAGCACGTTGGCCTGCTTCAGCCAGTGCCGGAAGCAGATGCGCGCGACCTCTTTCATCTTCTCGTACGGCGGGTTGCCGCCGAAGTCGGAGGAGATGATGGCCGCGTCGCCGAGCATCTCGGTCACCAGCGAATTCGCGCCGCCGCCGAAGGTGGGCGCGAGGATGGTGCCGCCGTCGTTGACGACGTAGACATCGCTCTGCCCCTGGTGCGTGCGCAGCTGGTTGATCTCCTGCTCGAAATCGGAGTGATCAGCGGTGAACAGGTGCGCCGGCAGGCCGAGCCGCGCCC
Organism: Rhizobacter sp. P2_H3; assembly: GCF_056403355.1. Lineage (NCBI taxonomy): Bacteria > Pseudomonadati > Pseudomonadota > Betaproteobacteria > Burkholderiales > Sphaerotilaceae > Rhizobacter > Rhizobacter sp. P2_H3. Next base: position 23,313 of record NZ_JBFUFQ010000030.1, read on the forward strand.
AGCGCGGATCGTCGCGGTCGAAGCCGCACTTGAAGTCGCAGGCCACCGGCACCAGCCGGCCCTTCGCGTCCTCGCGCAGGCGGATCGGGTTCAGCTCGAGCGTCGTCATGCCGAAGTCGTGGAACAGGTCCCACAGCTTGGGCAACTGCTGCACCAGCGGCGAGATGATCTCGCGCGGCGCGCCGATCTCGCTGAGCGCGTTCGCGACGACGAAGGCCTTCAGGCCGGTCAGTGGATCGAACGGGACGACGGCGATCTCGCGGCGCTCGACCTCCTCGATGTCGACGCCGCCGCGGTGCGTCAGCGTCATCGTCGGTGCCCGGAAACGCGTCGAATCGGTGATCGAGAAATAGACCTCGTGCCGCGCCGGCACGCCGGCCTCGAAGGTGACGCCGTTGGCCTTGGCGCGCTGCCCGCCCACCGCGTGCTCGGCGAAGTACAGCCGCTCCTTCTCGGCCAGCGCCGCGCGCAGGTCGCTCGCCCGCCCCAGCAGCCCGGCCTTGCCCTTCTGGCCGATGCCGCCCTTGAACATCGGTTTCACGAACACCTGCCCATGGCGATCGATCAGCGACTTGATCTCTTCCTCGCTCGCGCCGGGCCCGAGCACCTCGGTGGCGGGGAAACCGACGAACTGCAACAGGCGCGCTCCGTGGAACATGCCGGTGATCTGCATGGGGTGTCTCCTTGTCGCTGTCGTTGCCAGGCGGTGCCGCAACGTGGCCGCGATGGTGCGCAGCCGGCCTGTCGAACCGCTGTCATCCGACGTTCATTCGGGCTATTCGACGCACAATGTCGCCCTTCCCCGACCCGCTCTGGAGAACGACGATGCCGATGCCCGAGACGCTGGAGAGCTTCATCGCGATGGTCGAGCGCAACGCGCACGCCGAGGCCTGCGAGGCGTTCTACACCGAGCGTTCGACGATGCAGGAGAACCAGTCGCCGCCACGCATCGGCCGCGACGCGCACGTGGCGGGTGAGCACAAGGTGATGGCGCGTGCGCGGTCGGTGCGCTCGCAGTGCGTGCGGCCGGTGCTGGTGAACGGCGACCACGTCGTGATCCGCTGGATCTTCGATTTCGAATGGCTCGACGGCAGCACGACCCACATGGAAGAGCTCGCCTGGCAGCGCTGGGAGGGCGAGCGCATCGCCGAAGAAACCTTCTTCTATGATCCGGCGCAGCGCGTACCGCGCCCCGCGCCGCGCTGAGAAGCCGTGAACGATTCCGGAGCACCTCGATTGGCACTGACCTGGACCACCACCTGGCACGGCATCGGCTGGGATGAACTCGAGGCGCTGTACCGCGCCGCGCCGCTGGGCACGAAGACGGCCGCCCTGTTGCAGACCGTGTTCACGAACAGCCGCTTCTGCTGCTTCGCGCGCGAAGCCGGCGGCCGGCTGGTCGCCGCCGGGCGGGTGCTGTCCGATGGGGCCGACTGCGCCTATGTGTGCGATGTCGCGGTGCACCCGGACCAGCAGGGGCGCGGCGTGGGGGCCGAGGTGATGTCGCGGCTGCTCGCGATGTGTGCCGGGCACCGCAAGATCATCCTCTACGCCGTCCCCGGCAAGGAAGCCTTCTACCGCAAGTTCGGTTTCAGGCCGATGCGCACCGCGATGGCCGTCTTCGACGACGAGGCGACCGCCTTCAGCAAGGGATTCATCGATGTCGAGTGAGGGCTGGGACGGCTTCTCGCTGGCGATCGCCGGTGCCTGAGCCGATGCACCCGGAGCGCTGGCCGGCGCAGGCGGCCCTCGCGATGATCGGCCTGTACCAGCGCTTCGTCTCGCCGCACAAGGGCTTTCGCTGTGCGCATGCGGTGCAGACCGGCCGGCGCGGCTGCTCGGCGCTGGGCGCCCGCGCGATCCGCCGCCACGGGCTGTGGAACGGCCTGGGCGTGCTGGGCTGCCGGCTCGATGCCTGTGCGCTGAGCCACGAGGCCTTGCAGGCGGCACGCCATCGGCCGCGGCCGCATCCGCAATCGGGCCTGTGCGACTTCGATTGCGGCGGGGCCGATTGCAACCCGTTCGACTCCTGCGACGTGGCGGAGTGCGCCTGCGATGCGCTGGACTGCGCCGACTGCGTCGATCGCAAGAAGCGCTGCAGCCGCAACTCGTCGGCCGATGCCGCGCGCGAGCGCGTCGCCGCGCGGCAGAATCGGCACAAGAATCGACGAGAGGACCGGCAGCCGTCCGCGGCGCCTGCCCCGCCCACGCCACCCGCTGGCCCACCCAAGGAGCCCTGATGCGCACCGTCCTGTTCCTGACCGCCGGCCTGCTGCTGCTCGGCTCGATGCTGGTGCTGGCCCGCCTGTTCGTGGCCCACTACCCGGCCGCGGTGACCTGGGCCGGCGCCGGCTTCCTGGTGCTGTGGCTGCTGATCTGCGCCGTCAACATGTGGGTCGGCGTCGCGCGCGCGGGCTACTCGGTTGCCGAGGAGCTGCCGATCCTGCTGCTCAATTTCGCCGTGCCGGCCGCGATCGGCGTGCTGCTGGCCTGGAAGCTTCGCTAGGAAGTCATCGCGATGTGCCGCAACATCAAGACCCTGTTCAACTTCGAGCCGCCGGCCACCGAGCTGGAGATCCGCGACGCCTCGCTGCAGTTCGTGCGCAAGCTCAGCGGCTTCACCGTGCCGTCCAAGGCCAACGAAGCGGCGTTCGAGCGCGCGGTGGCCGAGGTCGCCGCGTCGGCGCGCGCACTGATCGATTCGATGGTGACGAACGCCGAGCCGCGCGACCGCGAGGTCGAAGCCGCAAAGGCCCGCGCACGATCCGCCGAACGCTTCGGCAGCCGAGCCTCGTAACCCGATCAACCCCCACTTGTTCGCTTGTCATCTCTCAACAGGCAGGGCGGTGGCAGAAGGCGCGGGTGGGGAGTCTGGGGAGCGCCAATAAGGGAGTGGCGCCGGAGCTGGCTGGTTTCATGGCCCGCGTGCGCAGCACGCTTCGTGAACTGACTGTCGCCCACTGTTTGACCACAGCGAGCGAAGCGAGCGGAGGGAGTTTGGGCGACGGGCCATGAAACCAGTCAGCGCAGGGTAGTCAGCGCCCCGCCAGGGGCGATGACCGCCGCGACCGGCGCGCCCCACACTCCCCACCCGCGCCTTCCGCAACAACAACGACGAACCTAGGCCTTCAGCATCTCCGCCATCTTCGCCAGCAGGTCGGGCTTCGAGAACGGCTTGTCCAGCCCGGCGCAGCGCGTCGCCTTCAGGAACTCGCTCGCATCGGGCGACAGCGTGTCGCCGGTGACGAACAGGAAGCGCTGCGCCAGTTCCGGCTGCCGCGCCGATGCGGCCCGCCACAGCGCCGCGCCGTCCATGTCGGGCATGCGCAGGTCGGACACCACCGCATCGAAGCGCGCCRCTTCCAGCAGCTCCAGCGCGACCGCACCGGACAGCGCCGTCGCCACCGCATAGCCGGCACGCTCCAGCATGTCGCGCAGCAGCTCGGCCAGCTCGGGCTCGTCGTCGACCACCAGCACCTGCGCCAGCGCCGGCACCTCGGCCGGCGGCGGGGCCGGTTCGTCGGGCACCGGTTCGGCCTCGCCGCTCAGCGGCAGGCTCAGGCGGAACGACGCGCCCTGCGCCGTCGACTCGAGCACCAGGTCACCGCCATGCTCTCGCGCCACCGAGCGCGACACCGACAGCCCGAGCCCGGTGCCCAGCCCCTCCGGCTTGGTGGTGAAGAAGGTCTCGAACAGCCGCGCGCGCACCTCGGGCGCCACGCCCGGACCGGTGTCGACGACGCGCAGCCACACGCGCGGCTCGCGGTCGGTGCGGCGCTGCTCGACACCGGTGCTGATGTGGATGCGCCGCTCGCCGGTCGTCATCGACAGCGCCTGCTGCGCATTGACCATCAGGTTCAGCACGATCTGCGAGATCTGGTCGCCATCGCCCATCACGCCCGGCAGCTGCGGCATCAGGTCGAGCTGCAGCGCGACGTTGTGGCTGCGGTAGGTGTAGCCCAGCAGGTCGGCCGACGCGCGCACCAGGTCGTTCAGCACCACCACGCCACGCTGCGACGGGCGGCTGCGCGCCATGTTCAGGAAGGTGCGCACGATGCGCCCGCAGCGCTCGGCGGCCTCGCGGATGCGCTGCACGTCGTGCTGCAGGTCGGGCCGGTCTTCGCCTCTCTGCTCGATCAATTTCTCCTCGAGCAGCGTGGCGCGCCCCATCACGATCGCGAGCGGGTTGTTCAGCTCGTGCGCGACGCCGGCCAGCAGGCTGCCCATCGCGGTGAGCCGCTCGCCCTGGCGCAGCGCCTCGCGCTGGCGCTCGATCTCGCGCGCGGCGTCGTGGCGCTCGGACACGTCGGCGATCGACGCGGTGTAGAACGCGGTGCCGCCGACATCGCTGCGCCACAGCACCATCTCGATCGGGAACTCGCTGCCGTCGGCGCGCAGCGCGTGCAGCTCCATGCGCTTGCCGAGCACGTGCGGCGGCCCGCCCGCCTGCATGCGGCGCAGGCCCGCCTCGTGCGCCGCGCGGTGGCGCTCGGGCACGATCACCTCGCTGACCGGCAGCCCGACCACGTCGGCGCGCCGGCGTCCGAAGATCGCCTCGGCCGACGGGTTGAACTCGACGATGCGGCCGTCGGCGTCGGTGGAGATCAGCGCGGCGAGCGCGTGGTCGACGATCGCCGACTTCAGCGCCTCGCTGGCGCGCAGCTGCTCCTGGCGCAGCGCGAGTTCCTCTTCGCCCTGGCGCAGGTCGGTGTGGTCGAGCCCGCAGACCACCACCGCCTGCACCGGCCCGCCGCCCGGCGTGTACGGCACCAGCACCTGCTCGCGGTAGCGGCGGCCCTGCTGCTGGTAGTGCACCCAGCCCTGCAGGTGCAGCGACTCGCCGGCGAACAGCCGCTCGAAGATCGGCACGAAGTTGCGGTAGACGCCGTCGTCGAGCACCTCGGACATGTGGTGGCCGATCACGCGCTCGGACGGCAGGCCCATGAAGCGCAGCGCCTCGAGGTTGGCGTACAGGTAGCGCCCGTCGCGGCCGACCACCGCGACGCGGGTGTTGATGTGCTCCAGCAGCACGCCCATCAGCACCGGGTCGAGCATCGGCAGCGACGGCGGCTCCGCCCCCCAGCGCGTCGTCGACCAACGCAGCTCACGCTGGTCAGAGCCGGCGTCGCCGTTCGAGCTCATGACAGCGGCGCCGCGAACCCCAGCACCACGCGCCGCGTCTGCGCCGACTTCTTCTCGATCTTCGTCACCACCACCGCGCCGATGTCGGCGGTGTTCGCGACATGCGTGCCGCCGCAGGGCTGCAGGTCGACCCCTTCGATCTCCAGCACCCGCACGCGCCCGAGGCCGCGCGGCGGCTGCACGCTCATGCTGCGCACCAGGCCGGGGTTGGCATCGAGCTCGGCCTCGCTGATCCAGCGGTGGCGCACCGGGTGCGCGCCGGCCACCAGGCGGGCGAGGCCGGCGGTCAGTGCCTCCTTGTCGAGCGGGTTGGTCATGTGGAAATCGAGCCGCGCCGAGTCGGCGGTGATCGAGCAGCCGTCGACCGGGTGCGGCACCAGCGCGCACAGCAGGTGGGTGGCCGTGTGGAAGCGCATGTGGCGCTCGCGGCGCGCCCGGTCGATGCGGGCGGTCACCGGCTGGCCGGGCGCCAGGGTGGCGAGCAGCGCCTCCTGGCCGGGCGCCGGCACATGGACGATCTCGCCCGGCGCCACGCCCTTGCGGGTGTCGGCGATCTGCAGCACGCGGCCGTCGGCCAGCCGCAGCTCGCCGCGGTCGCCGGCCTGCCCGCCGCCGAGCGGGTAGAACACGGTGCGGTCGAGCTGCACGCCGGTCTCGCCGAGGGCGGTGATGCGCGCCTCGCATTCGTCGAGCGCGGCGTCTTCGCGGAACAGTTCTTCAGTGGTCATCGCGTGCATCCTGGCCGTGGTCGTGGCGTCAAGCGGGGTCGGTGATGAAGCGGCGCAGCACGTCGAAGGCCTCGTTCGGCTTCTCGCGCCAGGCGCCGTGGCCGATGCCGGGGAACGACTGGAACTGCCGCCAGCGCGCAGGCAGCGCCGCGGCGATGTCCTGCGCATCTTCGAGCGGGCACACCGGGTCGAGTTCGCCGGCCAGCACCAGCACCGGACATTGCGCGGCGGCCAGTCCGGGCAGCAGGTTCATCTGCCGCTGCTCGCCGCGGATGAAGGCCTGCAGGATCTCGGGGGCGGTGAAGCGCCAGGGCGCGCTCTCGACGCGGCCGACCAGGCTCGGGTTGTACAGCGGCTTGCAGACGCGCTGGTAGACGGCGTTGTTCTCGTCGCTCGGATCGGCCCAGAAGCGCTCGGCCACGTCGCGCGCCTCGCGGCCGCCGAGCTGCTCGAACATCGCCAGCTTGCGCGGCATCGCMATGCTGCCGGCAGTGCTCGACAGGATCACCTTGGCGGCATGCGCCGGGTGGCGCGCGATGTAGCGTTGTGCGACGAAGCCGCCGAACGACTGGCCGAGCACGATCGGCTTGACGATGCCGAGCGCATCGCACAGCCGCACCACGTCGTCGGCCCAGGTGTCCAGCGTCCACTCCGACGGCGGGCGGCGGTCGCTCATGCCGTGGCCGCGGTGGTCGTAGTAGACGACCTGGGCCAGGTCGGCCAGGCGGGAGAACAGCGGCTTGAAGGCGACGTGGTCGAACCCCGGACCGCCGTGCAGCAGCACCAGGCTGGGCTTTTCCCGCACACCGTTGCCGTCGGGGACGTGGCCGGGGCCTTCGACGTCGACGAACAGCCTCACACCGGGCTCGATCTGGATGCGCACGCGCTGGCCTTCGTTGTTCAACCAGGGGCGATCTTGCCACGCCCGGCCGCGCGCGAAGGAAGGCTAGCCTCCGGCCAGCAGGCGCTGCCGTTTCTGGGTCTGGTCGATGTAGCGCTGCAACGCGCGCGACACGTCGCTGCTCGGGTTGACGATCTCGCAGCCGAGGCGCACGCCGCGCGAATCGGGGTTGATCGAGGTCACGTGCTGCAGGCGCAGCGCGACGTGCACCCGCGTGTCGACATCGAGGTCCATCTGCACGCCGTTGAGCACCACGCCGGCCGGCAGCGGCGGCACGTCGTCGGGCAGGAACAGCGCGCAGCCGCCGATGCTCACGTCGAGCACGCGCAGCGCGAGCGGCATCTCGTGGATGGCCGGGTGGCGCACGCGCGCCACCGGCGTGCTGCGCAGCAGCGGGCGCACGCGGAACCCGCTGCGGCGCTGGAAGCGGAACAGCTCGCGCGGCATCGCGCAGTTCAGCACCGCGTTGCGGCCGTTGTGCACCATCACCAGCCCGACCGCGTCGAACTGCAGCTTGATGCTGTCCAGGTAGGCGACCGCGACGGCGTCCGCCGACTCGACCAGCGCCTGCACCTGGTTGTTCTCGCCTTCGGCACTGAAGCTGATCAGGCCGCGCACCGGGTCGATCGACCACAGCGTGGTGGTGTAGTTGGCGCCGTCGCTGCCGTTCAGGTGGACGATCACGTTGCCGTCCTGCAGCCGCTTGAGCATCGCCAGCACCTCGGGCACGGCGGAGAGGCGGAAATCGTCCAGCCCGCCATGGGTGGCGGCCAGCACGTCCAGCGGCATCGGCATCGTGTCCAAATTCGGCTCCGGTCGGCGGGACGGCCCGCCGCGATCAGTGAACGTCAGCGAACGGCTCAGTGAACGGTCTTCGGCTTGCCGGCGAGGATCGCGTCCAGGTCTTCCAGCCACGGTTCGGCCAGGTGGCGGATCTCGGCATCATTGACCAGGATGCGCTGCATGATGCGCGATTTCAACTGGGCTTCCTCGGAATCCAGCGGGCGCTGCGCGGCGGCGTGCTTGAGCTGCGAGATCAGCACGGCGCAGGCGCCTTCGAGCTTGACCACGTGGTCCCAGTTGCCGACGCGGGCGGCTTCGAGCATGTCCTGGCTGGCGCGCTCGATGGCTTCGTAGTAGTTCAACAGGGCCTTGTTCATGGGGTGGTCTCCGTTGTCGTTCGACCGGTCGATCTGGAAATGCTTCATGGTGTGCGGGTCCTGGCTCAGGCGGCGGTCTTGATGTCGATCTCGGCCCAGGCGCTGCGCAGGGGCTCGATCAGTTGCACGCATTCGTCGAGGGCCGCCTCGTCGCTGTGCAGGTTGGCTTGCGTCAGGCGCAGGGCCATGTAGGCGTACAGGTCGTTCAGCTGGGCGGCGAGCGCGCCACCGTCCTTCAGGTTCAGGCCGGCCTTCAGGCCTTCATCGACGATGCGCACCGCGCGGCCGAGGGCACGGCCCTTCTCCTCGATCTTCTTGTTGCGGATGGCGCCACGCGCCTGGGCGATGCAATCGATCAGCCCGTCGAACAGCATGGCGATCAGCTGGTGCGGCGATGCGCCGTCGACCCCGGTGCCGACCTGCACTGCCTGGTAGGCATTGCTGCGGCCGCCGAAGGGCGATGCGGAGTAGTCGGAACCGAACATGTTCTTGGCCTTGTGCGTGACTGGATGCACTGTTTATCGGCCCGCCCCGCGCGGCCTTTAGGCCGCACAAGTGGGGTGAAACAGGGTCCATTTCTCCCTCAAGTGTGAAGGGATGTTGCGGGCACCTGCTCCAGTGAAAACACCGTCCGGACCGGGGTCTGACGGTGTTGCACGGATCGACCGGAGTGCGCCCCTGCGGGGCGCTCCTTCAGCCTGTGCTCTTGTTCCAGTTGGCGATCTGCTGCGTGATGTAGGTGCTGAGCGTGTTCAGCCCCGCCATCTTCGTGTCGAGCGCGGTGTACTGGGCGCGCAGGCGCTTCTCGGTGTTCGTCATCCGGTCAGTGATGTCGTCCTGCCGTTCCTGGTTGTCCTTCAGCGTGCTGTTCAGCCCGCTGGTGCGGGCCGCCAGCGAGCCGTCGGTGCCCAGCACCTGGTCGCCCAGCGCGCGCAGCTTCTGCGCGAAGCCGTCGTTGGCCGAGTCGGTCGCGTCGCTGTTGGCGAACGCCTTCTTCATCTCGCTCAGGTTGCCCAGTGCGCTGGTCAGCTTGGTGTCGTTGACCTTCAGCGTGCCGTCGGTCTGGATCTCCAGCCCGATCGACGACAGCGTCGGGAACGCGCTCGAGGCCGAGCCGGTGCCCGTCAGCATCGTGCGCAGCTGGCGCTGCAGCGACACCGCGGTGCTATCGCCCTGCAGCGTGCCGGCCGTCTTGGTCGAATCGTCGTACTTGGTCTGCGTCTTCAGCAGCGACGCCAGCCCGTTGTAGGCGGCCGTGAAGTTCGTGAGCGCGCTCTTGATCGAGGTGTTGTCCTGCGCGACGCTGACCTGTACGTCACCGGTGGTGACCTTCTGCAGGTTCATCGTCAGGCCCTGCACCACGTCGTTCAGCGTGTTGCTCGCCGAGGTGATGTCCAGGCCGTTGATCCTCGCCTGCGCATCGGCGGCGGTCTGGGTGCGCGTCATCGCGGCGCTGCCGTCGGTCGCGTCGTACGCGAAGGCCGAAGGGCCGGCGCCGCTCGCCGTCACCCGGAAGCCGTTGCCGACGCCGGTGGCCGTCGACGACAGCACCAGCCGGGCGCCGCTCGAATCGGTGACGATGGAGGCGGAGACACCGCCGCCCGCCGAATTGATCTTGTCGCGCACGTCGGCCAGCGTGTCGGTCGCGCTGATCGCGATGTTCATCGAGTTGATGGTCGCGCGGGCCTTGAAGCCCGGCTCGCCGATGTCCCAGCTGCCGACGTCGATGGTCAGTGCGCCTTCGCCGACGACGGTGCTGCTGGAAGCGAAGCTGGTGCTCGCCACCGACTGTGCGGCAGCCAGCTTCTGCACGCTGACGGCATAGTTGCCGGCTGCGGCGCTGGAGCCGCTGGACACGGTGACGGAGGAGGTGTCGGCGGAGGTGGCCGCCGTCGCGCCCCAGGTGGTGGAGCGCGTCAGCGCGAGCGCGGCGTCGCGGAAGGCCGACACCGAGGATTGAATGGAGCCGTAAGCGGAGATCTTGGTCTGGATCTTCGACGCTTCGGTCTGCAGTTGCGTGACGGGCAGCTTTTCGACCGTCATCAACTTCGTGATGATCGATTCGACGTCGAGGCCGCTGCCGATCCCCGCTGATGTAACTGATGCCATGACCGTGACCTTTCGGAAGAGTGGACGGCAAGCAGAGGAAGCCTCGCTGCCACTGTCCTAAAAGAAGGAAGGCTTCCCCCAAGGGGAATCCGATATCGCGTGTATCGGAGTCACAGCCGGCAACTTGAGCCCCCGGGTGCGAAATTTTTCACGCACCACGTCTCACTCGTCGTTCATCAGCCCTTCAGCAGCTGCAGCACCTGCTGCGGCAGCTGGTTGGCCTGGGCCACCATCGCGTTGCCGGCCTGCTGCAGGATCTGCGAGCGGCTCAGCGCGGCGGTTTCGGCCGCGAAGTCGGCGTCCATGATGCGGCTGCGGGCGGCAGACTGGTTCTCGACGTTGGTCTGCAGGTTCGAGATCACCGAATCGAAGCGCGACTGGCTCGCACCGTAGGTGGCGCGGGTGTCGTTCACCAGGTTCAGCGCCTGGTCGATGCTGTCGATCACGGTGGCCAGCGTCGCCGAGGTGGTCGTGCTGTCGATCACGGTCGTCGCGGCGGTCACCGCGGTGATCGAGGCATCGACGGTCAGGTCGACGGTGTTGATGTCGATCGTGTCGTTGACCGTCGTGTTGGCGCCGACCTGGAAGGTCTGCGTGCCGGTCGACGCGAGGATCGGCTGGCCGTTGAACGTGGTGCCCGCCAGCACGCGGCCGATTTCGGCCGACAGCTGCTGGAATTCCTTGTTCAGCGAATCCTTGTCGCTGCCGCTGTTGGTCGAGTTGCGGGCCTGCACCGACAGTTCACGCATGCGTTGCAGCGCATCGCCCACCTTGGACAGCGCGCCTTCAGCGGTCTGCGCCAGAGAGATGYCGTCGTTGGCATTGCGCACCGCGACGTTCATGCCGCGCACTTGCGCGTTCATGCGTTCGGCGATCGCGAGACCGGCGGCGTCGTCCTTCGCGGAGTTGACGCGCAAGCCGGACGACAGGCGCTGCATCGAGACCGCCAGGGCGGACTGGGATGAATTCAGGTTTCGTTGCGCGTTCAGCGAAACGATGTTCGTGTTGATGGTTTGTGGCATGAAGCACTCCTCAAGAATCAATGACTCCCGGCGAAATGCGCCGGCGCTTGCCGCAGGGGGGTAATGCCCTGCGTCAGACCCGGCGCGAATCACCGTTGGCCACCGACATGAAAGGTGTGCTGTTGCACACCGCCCCGTCAGCATCCTTCAGTGGATCCGGACCGCAGATCCCGGGCGAGGAACCTGTGGAAGTGATTGTTCCGAGAACTGGAGGTGGGTTAAACCGGGAAATGAGCCGGTCTGACCCGCCTTTTCGTGCGCCAGAAAGCAAAAAGCCCCGCCCGGTTTCCCGGGCGGGGCCTGTGAAGCAGAGCCTGGCGGCTTACTTCAGCAGCGACAGCACTTGCTGCGGCAGCTGGTTGGCTTGTGCCACCATCGCCGTGCCGGCCTGCTGCAGGATCTGGGCACGCGACAGGTTCGACGTTTCAGACGCGAAGTCGGCATCCGTGATGCGGCTCTTGGCAGCCGACTGGTTCTCGACCGAGGTCTGCAGGTTCGAGATCACCGAGTCGAAGCGGTTCTGCGCCGCACCGTACATGGCGCGCTCGCTGTTGACCTTGTCGATCGCGCCGTCGATGTTGTCGATGACGGTCTTCAGCGAAGCCGAGTTCGTCGTGCTGTCGATGACCACGGTGTTGGCCGTCACGGCGGTGATGCTGGCATCGGCCGTCATGTCGGTCGTCGTCACTGTGATGACGTCGTTGGTCGTGGTGTTGGCACCGATCTGGAAGTCCTTCGCACCGGCGCTGGCGCCGATGATGGCGATGCCGTTGAAGGTGGTGCCGCCCAGCACGCGGGTGATTTCCGCGCTCAGTTGCTGGAATTCCTTGTTCAGCGAATCCTTGTCGCTGTCGCCGTTGGTGCCGTTGCGGGCCTGCACGGCGAGTTCACGCATGCGTTGCAGCGAATCGCCGACCTTGCCGAGCGCGCCTTCAGCGGTCTGCGCCAGCGAGATGCCGTCGTTGGCATTGCGGATCGCGACGTTCATGCCGCGGACCTGGGCGCCCATGCGCTCCGAGATCGCCAGGCCGGCGGCGTCGTCCTTGGCGCTGTTGACGCGCAGGCCGGAAGACAGGCGCTGCATGGCGGTCGACAGCGAGTTCTGGGTGGTCGACAGATTGCGTTGTGCATTCAGCGACGTGACGTTGGTGTTGACTGACATGACCATTTTAAAAACTCCAATAACGGTTGAACTGAGACCCGGCATGAGCGCCGGCATTGCCTCGGCAGATTGGTTTCTCTACCGCTTCACTTCTCTGCCTTAACGACCGCACGTCCCGGGGGTTGTGCGGCTTGCTGCGCCCGGCTTCACTGGTCTGCCGGACCCCGGCGCCGTTGTTGCGTCGCCGTTGGAGGCTTTATCGGACCGCCACTTTCGAGACTTGAGTCCGTGCTGCCAAAATTTCTGCGAGATCCCCCGAACAACGGGGTGGGAGCCTGCCTTCTATCTGCATTCGCGGCGAAAACTTGAGGGGGGCGCGAAGACGTTTCAGAGTGTGTCAAACGGCGAACTGGCGGGCATCTGGGGCGCATCTCCGGGTCTTCGCCGCGGCGGCGCTTCCTAGAATTTCAGCAACCTCCCATGGGGCGTGCCTGCGCGCCGTCACGATGCACACCAAAGCCCACAAACCCGCCAAGGCCCGCCCCGCTCCCGTGGCGGCGTTCGCACGCAGCGCACAGCGCGACTGGGAAGAAGGCCTGGCGCACGCGAAGGCCGGCGACTGGGCGAAGGCCGAGCACGCCTTCCACCGCGCGAGCGAACGCAACCCACGCGACACCGTCTACCTGCTGAACCTCGCACGCGCGCAGATGAAGAACGGCACGCACGACAAGGCGCTGCGCAGCGCGCAATCGGCGCTCGCGCTGAAGCCCGACGATGCGCTGGCCCGCATGATCGCGGCCGATTGCCTGAGTGCGCAGCACCGCTACGCGGAGGCCGCGAACTGCCTGCAGCAGCAGCCTGAGCAGACGCCGCGCGGCGCCGAGTACTACCAGAACCTCGGTGAAGCGCTGTTCAATGCCGGGCAGCACCAGGCCGCGATCGCCGCGCTGTTCGAGGCGCTGTCGCGCAACGTCGACCATGCGCTGTCGCACTACCGCCTGGGCCTGTCGTTCAACGCGCTGGGCATGAAGCAGGAATCGACCGAATGCTTTCGCACCGCGCTGGTCCTCGGCCTCGGCCAGGGCGACCTGGCCGCGCAGGGCCTGCTCGCCTTCGTCGAGCGCGAGCTGTGCCGCTGGCAGAACGCGCAGGCCGACGTCGCCGCACTGCAGCGGCTGGCTGATGCGCTGCCCGACGACGCCGCGAGCTGGGCCTCGGTGTTCGCGCAGGTCACGGTCACCGGCGACCCGGTCGCGCAGCGACGCGTCGCTCGTTCGTGCTGGCGCTTCCAGACGCGCCGCGTGGAAGCCTTCGCGCCCGTCGCGCCGCGCCCGCTGCCCGCACGGCTGCGCGTGGGCTTCGTCTCGGCCGACTTCCACCAGCACGCCACCGCGATCCTGATGGCCGAGGTGTTCGAGAAGCTCGATCGCAGCCGCTTCGACATCACGCTGTATTCGCACGGTCCGGACGACGGCAGCCCGATGCGCGCGCGCCTGCGCAACGCCGGCCGCTTCGTCGACGTGGCGAAGCGCAGCGACCTGGAGGTCGCGCAGCAAGTGCGGCATGACGAGATCGACGTGCTGGTCGACCTGAAGGGTCACACGCGCGATGCGCGGCTCGCGATCTTCGGCCACCGCGCGGCACCGGTGCAGCTCAGCTTCCTCGGCTTCCCCGGCACGACCGGCGCGGCGCCGGCCGACGGCATCGACTACTTCGTCGGCGATGCGATCGTCTCGCCGCTCGCGAACGCCGCCCACTTCAGCGAGAAGCTCGCGCTGATGCCGGGTTGCTACCAGCCGAACGACCGCCAGCGGCCGCTGCCCGGCCCGTACAGCCGCGCGCAGGCCGGTCTGCCCGACGACGCCCTGGTGCTGTGCGGCTTCAACCAGCCGTTCAAGCTGTCGCCCGAGGTGTTCGACGTCTGGTGCCGCCTGCTGCACCGCCTGCCGGATGCCGTGCTGTGGCTGCTGCAATGGAACGACCACTCGCCGGCACAACTGCGCGCCGAGGCCGCCGCGCGCGGCATCGATCCGCAGCGCCTGGTGTTCGCCCCGAAGATCGGGCTGCGCGAGCACCTGAGCCGCCTGGCGCTCGCCGACCTCTTCATCGACACCTGGCCGTGCAACGGCCACACCACCGCCAGCGATGCGCTGTGGGCCGGGCTGCCGGTCGTCACGTATGCCGGCGAGACCTTCGCATCGCGCGTGGCCGCCAGCCTGCTCGATGCGGTCGGCCTGCCGCAACTGGCCTGCCCGACGATCGCCGACTACGAGGCGCGCATCCTCGAGCTGGCCGGTGACGCTGGCGCGCGCCAGGCGCTGCGCGACCACCTGATCGCAGCCCGCGACAGCGCGCCGCTGTTCGACAGCGACACCTGGACCCGCGATTTCGGCCGCCTGCTGTGGGCGATGGCCGAGCGCTGGTCGCAGGGGCTGCCGCCCGACCACATCGCCCTCGCCCCGCAACACGCCGAAGGAGCCTCCGCATGAGCACGATCGAGCTGCCCGCCATCCACCTGTGCATCATGCAGCCCGCAGGCTACGTGCATTCGCTCGGCTTCCTCGACCAGGCCCGCTACTTCCGCCACCAGTTCCGCCGCATGGGCGCCGAGGTGAGCCTCGCGAAGAACCGGCTGCGCCATGACGCGATCAACTTCGTGTTCGGTGCCCATCTCGGCTTCGACGCCGCGGCGCGCGAGCGCTACACCTGCGTGTTCGTGAACCTGGAGCAGCTCGGCCGCGACGGCGCGCCGGTCGGCGGCGACTACCTGGCGCTGCTGCGCGGCTCGGCGGTCGTCGAGTACGACGCCGACAACATCGCCGCCTACACCGACCATGCCGACGACGTGCCGATGTTCCCGCTGCTGTTCGCGCCCTACCTGAAGCCGGTACAGACGCTGCCGCTGGAAGAGCGCCCGATCGACCTGCTGTTCATCGGCGCGCTGAACCCGCGCCGCCTCGAGATGCTGCAGCGCATCGAGGCCACCGGCCGGCGCGTCACGCGCTTCGAGCAGCCGCTGTACGGTCCGGAGCGCGACCAGCTGATCCTGCAGGCGAAGGCGGTCGTCAACCTGCACTTCTACCCGGCCAGCCGCTTCGAGCAGGCCCGGGTGTCGCACTGCCTGTCGCTGGGCACGCCGGTGCTGTCCGAACGCCGGCCGCAGACGCGCCCGCATGCCGCCTTCGAGGACTGCGTGACCTGGTTCGACGAAGCCAGCCTCGACGAGGTCTTCGGTTCGCACTTCGGCACCCCGGCGTTCCACGAGGCTGCGCGCGCGCAGCTGCAGCGCTTCGAGGCCACCGACCCGCTCGAGGCTTATGCCGACATCATGGCGTTCGCGGTCGGCTACGCCCGCGTGCACCAGGAGCGCCGGCCGCAGGAGCCATGGCGGCCGACTCGGATCAACCTCGGTTCGGGCAAGGACTACAAGCCCGGCTGGTTCAACATCGACATCCTCGAGCGCGCCCAGCCCGACCTGGTGCTCGACCTCGGTCAGCCGGTGCCATGGCCGCACCGGGCCAGTTCGTCGTACGGCGGCAATGTGCTGCTGGCCGAGGACAGCGTCGACATGATCTTCGCGAACAACGTGCTCGAGCACGTGCCCGACCTGCCGACGCTGATGGGCAACTGCCTGGCGCTGCTGAAGACCGGCGGCCAGTTCGTCATCGAGGTGCCGTACGAGCACGCGGCGACGGCCTGGCAGGACCCGACCCACCTGCGCGCGCTGAACGAGAAATCGTGGCTCTACTACACCGACTGGTTCTGGTACCTCGGCTGGTTCGAGCACCGCTTCCAGCTGGCGCAGTTCCACTACCTCGACGACGCGCTGCGCGAATGCCCGAAGGAGCGCGCTGCCTTCATGCGCGTCGTGCTGGCCAAGGTGGAGACCTCGCTGCGCGAGCGCACCACCGCCCGGGTGATGCGGGCCGATTTCGCGCTGCCGGACGACATGTCCGACGCCTACGCGGCCGACCTGGCAGCCCTTTCGGCGTGAAACCCGCCTGAAAAACCCTCTTGACCTACCGGAAAAGACCGCCCAGGCGGTCTTTTTTCTTTCTGCGACAAGCACTTGCGTTCGCGCTTCAGCTTCCCCGGCAGCCGTGTAGGAATTTGCCTGACAGGGGCCATGGAAGAAGCTGGACTCAAGCGACAGAACTGACCTGATGTTTGGGTCCATCTTGCGTCTTCACAATTCGTTCCACGTTGAGACAAGTAGCAAGTAACCCGCAACGAACACCAAGGAACGAGACATGAACGCCGACCAAATCCTGACCGAAATCCGTGAAGCCAATCTGTCGTACCTGATGCTGGCCCAGAGCCTGATCCGCAGCGACCGCGAACAAGCGCTGTACCGCCTGGGCATCAGCGACGAGAGCGCTTCCCTGATCGGTCTGCTGACGCCGGCGCAGATGATGAAGGTGGCTGCCAGCAACACGCTGCTGTGCCGTTTCCGCATGGACGACGACCTGGTCTGGGGTCTGCTGACCAACCACGGCAAGGCTGCCTCGAACGACACGACGAGCCGCCTGCACGCCAGCATCCTGATGGCTGGCCGCCACCACGAAGCCGCCTGAGCTTCGCGACTGCCGAAAAACTGCCACACCACACAAGATTCCGGAGAGAGACATGACCCGCACCAAGAGCATCCTGACCGAAGCCAAGCAGATCGAACGCGCTGTCACGCTGATCAACCTGGGTGCTCGCCTGCAGGTTCTGGAATCTGAAACCGACCTGTCCTACGAGCGCCTGCTGCGCCTGTACAAGGAAGTCTCCGGCAAGTCGCCGAGCAAGGGTCAGTTGCCTTTCTCCACCGACTGGTTCATGACCTGGCAGCCCAACATCCATGCCTCGCTGTTCCTGAACATCCACGAATACCTGAACAAGGTGGCCGAGATGGACGAGATCGACACCGTCATCAAGGCTTACCAGCTGTACTCCGAGCAGACCCAGGCACAGGGCCTGGAAGCGCTGCTGTCGGTGACCCGCGCCTGGCGCCTGGTGAAGTTCGTCGACAACGGCATGTTGACGATGACCAAGTGCTCGAAGTGCGGCGGCCATTTCGTCAGCCACCCGCACGAGATTTCGAAGCACTACGTGTGCGGCCTGTGCAACCCGCCGGCACGTGCTGGCAAGGGCAAGGCCAGCGGTGGCATCCAGATGCACTGAGCGCCTGTGCGCTCAAGTCGGCCGCAAGGCGGTCGATAAGCTCTCAACGATTTCTGTTTTTCCCTGGGTAGTGTGAGTTAGCGACTTTTGTTTTCTTGATCTCCTCCTGGCGCTGAAAAGTGCTTTCAACGGATCCTTCGGGGTCCGTTTTCTTTTGCCCTGCCCGGGCGAGGGGCCGGGTCTCGCCCCGGCGGGCGAGTCACTTTCATTTGAAGCCCAAATGAAAGTAACCAAAGCAAAGGGCTTCAATACAACACCCACGGTTCGTTCTTCACGCTGCGGACAACACTGCCACTTCGGCTGCACATCCACGTTCAACGGGATTGTTGGCCGTTCTTCTCCACCCGGCTCGCTGCGCTTCGCCAAGACACATGGCGAGCGCAGGCG
>NZ_JBFUFQ010000031.1:0-40977 GCF_056403355.1 Rhizobacter sp. P2_H3
CGCCCCGAGCGCGCGCAGCGCCGGCGCGCGCGCAGGCGACGACGTGAGGGCCAGCACGCGCCAGCGCCCTTGCAGCAGGCGGGCAACGCGCTGCCCGACGTCGCCACAGCCGACGATCAACACGGTGGGGCGCTTGAAGCGGGTCGGCAGGTCCGGGCGGAAGGGCATTGGATCGCGGGCAGAATCGGGGGCTGGTTTCTAGGGCCTGTCAACAGGTTACCCCATGACTTTCACCGCGACCGTGCAGCCCAGCGGCACGAGTTTCCAGGTCGATCGCGACGAGCCGATCCTCGCGGCAGCGATCCGCCAGGGCATCGGCCTGCCCTACGGCTGCAAGGACGGCGCCTGCGGCTCCTGCAAGTGCAAGCTGCTCGAAGGCCGCGTGATCCACGGCGCCCACCAGGCCAAGGCGCTGAGCGACGCCGAGGAAGAGGCCGGCTTCGTGCTGACCTGCTGCGCCGCACCGCAGACCGACGTGGTGCTCGAGGCCCGCACCGTCGCCGGCGCCGGCGAGTTCCCGGTGCGCAAGATGCCGTGCCGCGTCAACCGCATCGAGCGGCCGGCCGGCGACGTGGCGGTGCTGCACCTGCAGCTGCCGGCCAATGACCGCCTGCGCTACCACGCCGGCCAGTACGTCGAGTTCGTGCTGCGCGATGGCAGCCGCCGCAGCTACAGCATGGCCAACGCGCCGCACACGCAGGAGCAGCAGCCCGGCATCGAACTGCACATCCGCCACATGCCGGGCGGCAAGTTCACCGACCATGTGTTCGGCGCGATGAAGGAAAAAGAGATCCTGCGTCTCGAAGGCCCGTTCGGCAGCTTCTTCCTGCGCGAAGATTCCGACAAGCCGATGGTGCTGCTGGCCAGCGGCACCGGCTTCGCGCCGATCAAGGCCATCGTCGAGCACCTGCGCTTCAAGGGCAACGAGCGCCCTGCCGTCGTCTACTGGGGTTGCCGCAGCCGCGCCGACCTGTACCTGCACGACTGGATGCTGCAGGCCGCCGCCGAGCTGCCGTGGCTGGGCTACGTGCCGGTGCTGTCCGAGCCGAAGCCCGATGATGGCTGGACCGGCCGCACCGGCTTCGTCCACCAGGCGCTGATGGCCGACCTGCCCGACCTGTCCGCCCACCAGGTGTATGCCTGCGGCGCGCCGGTGATGGTGGAATCGGCCCAGCGCGACCTGGTGGCCCGCTGCGGCCTGCCCGCCGAAGAGTTCTACGCCGATTCATTCACGTCGGAAGCCGACAAGCACCCTGCCTGAGACCCCTCGATGCAACGCAGACACCTTCTTTCACTGCTCGGCGCCGCCGCGCTGCCCGCCACGACCTTCGCACAGGCCGGCAAGCCGATCCGGCTCGTCGTGCCCTACTCGCCCGGCGGCCCGCTGGACGTGATCGCCCGCGCGCTGGCCGACAAGGTCAAGGACAGCCTGGGCCTCGTGATCGTCGACAACAAGGCCGGCGCCGGCGGCAACATCGGCGCCGATGCGGTCGCGAAATCGCCGCCCGACGGGCTGACGATCGTGATGGGCGCGGTCGCGACGCATGCGATCAACCCGTGGCTCTACGCGCGCATTCCGTACGACCCGATCCGCGACTTCACGCCGATCACCGGCGTCGCGCAGGTGCCGAACGTGCTGGTGATGAACGCCGAGACGGCCACGCGGCTGGGCATCCGCAGCGTGGCCGACCTGGTCGCGTACGCGAAGAAGAACCCCGGCAAGCTGAACTACGGCTCCGGCGGCAACGGCAGCGCGGGGCACCTGGCCGGAGAGATGTTCAAGGCACAGGCCGGCGTCTTCATGGTCCACATCCCGTACTCGGGCGGCAACCCGGCGCAGCTCGCGTTGCTGTCGGGCCAGGTCGACCTCAACTTCGACAACCTGGCGACCGCGTCGACCAACATCAAGGCCGGCAAGCTGCGCGCGCTGGCCGTCACGACCACGGCGCGCTCGAGCGCGATGCCCGAGGTGCCGACCATCGCCGAAGCGGGCGGCGGGCTCGCGCGCTTCGACGTGAACACCTGGTTCGGCCTGTTCGGCCCGGCCGGCCTGCCGGCCGACGTGACGCGCAAGATGAACAAGGCGTTCACCGACGCGCTCGCATCGCCCGACATCAAGGCGCGCTTCGCGAGCCTGATGGCCGAGCCGATGCCGAGCACGCCGGAGCAGTTCGGCGCGTTCGTCAAGCGCGAACGTGCGAAGTACGAGCAGGTGGTGAAGGCCTCAGGCGCGAAAGTCGACTGAAGCCCTCGGCGCCCGGTTTACTTCTTCTTTGCAGGAGCCTGCGGCTGCGATGCCGGCGTCGTGCCGCCATCCACGCCCAGGCGGCCGCCGGTGCCCAGGCCGCCCTTGACGGTCTGCGCCTTGTAGTTGCGCAGCGACTTCACCATCTGGTTGAACGAATCGGCGAACGCGGCCACGACCACCTTGCCCTGCGGCGTGTTCGCGTAGCCGCCGCCACCGCCGACCAGCCCGCCGGTGAAGGCGGCGCCGAACATGCCGAAGTCGAAGTTCTTCGCGGTGCCTTCGGCGGCCGAGATCTGCACGCCCGAGCGGTTGTCGATCAGCAGCAGCGTCGTCGACGCTTCATTGCGGCTCACGTTGCCGGCCACGGCGCCCAGCAGGCCCAGCCCGCCGCCGCCGAGGAAGCCGCCGCCGCCGCCGGTTTTGCCCGAGAACTGGATCGCCGGACTCATCGTGTAGTCGGCCGCGACCATCTGGCCCTTGCCGAAGTTGCTGTTGGCGCGCACTTCGCCGCTTTGCTCCAGCGAGCGCTCCTTCATCATGTTGTTCATCGCACCGCCGCGCTCGACGATCACGAAGCAGTTGCTCTGCTGCACCATCAGGCGCAGCACCGGGATGGTGGAGCCGAGCTGGTGCTGGCGCAGCTGGTAGTACCAGGGCGCGGTGGTGTCTTCCTGCACGGCCAGCGTGCCCAGCGATTCGGGGCACTTCTCGAGCTGGCTGTTGTTGTTCTCGGCCGTGCCGCCACCGGCAGCGCCCGACACGGTGCCCTTGTTCTCGCCCATCGTCGGCATGGTGGAACCGCAGGYGCTGAGCAGCGCGGCGGTGGCGACGGCGACAAGGGACAGACCGGTCAGGCCGGACGGGCGCAGGGTGGCTTGCATGGAAGAACTCCTAGGGGTTGGCGCGGCCCTGGTCCCGGGCCGTTTTGTGCCGGCCAGTATAGGAACGCGCCCCCTGCAGAGGAACCACCCAAGCGGGTGGTTCTTGCCCCTTCGCGGCTCACTCCGCGGCTCACTCGCCCAGATAGGCGGCGCGCACTTTCGGGTCGTCCAGCAGCGCCTTCGCGTCGCCGTCCATCGTGACCTCGCCCGACTCCATCACGTAGCCGCGGTTGGCCAGCTGCAGCGCCCGGCTCGCGTTCTGCTCGACCAGCAGCACCGTGGTGCCGCGGCTGTGGATGTCAGCCACCACCTCGAAGATCTTGTCGACCATGATCGGCGACAGTCCCATCGATGGCTCGTCCAGCAACAGCACCTTCGGCTTGGCCATCAGCGCGCGGCCCATCGCGAGCATCTGCTGCTCGCCGCCCGACATCGTGCCGGCCAGCTGGTTGCGGCGCTCCTTCAGGCGCGGGAAGATCGCGAACACCTTCTCGATGTCGGCCTCGACCTCCTTGTCCTTGCGCACGAAGGCGCCCATCTGCAGGTTCTCGGTGATCGTCATCCGCGTGAAGGTGCCGCGGCCCTCCGGCACCATCACCAGGCCCTGCTTGACCAGGTCCCACGGCCCCTGCCCCTTGATCGGCTTGCCGAGGAATTCGATGTCGCCGGCGGCCACCGGCTGCAGGCCGGTCACGGCCTTCAGCGTCGTCGTCTTGCCGGCGCCGTTGGCACCGATCAGGCTGACCAGCTCGCCTTCGTTCACCTCGAACGACACGCCCTTGACGGCCTGGATGCCGCCGTAGGCGACCTTGAGGCCCGAAACTTTCAACAATGTTGTTGCCATGTGGGCGTCCTCAGTGGGCCTTGTGTCCGGCGCCGAGGTAGGCCTCGATCACCTTTTCGTTGCGTTGCACGTCGGCCGGCGTGCCTTCGGCGATCTGCTTGCCGTAGTCGAGCACGGTGACGCGATCGCACAGGCCCATCACCAGCTTCACGTCGTGCTCGATCAGCAGGATCGTGCGGCCGTCGTTGCGGATGCGGTCGATCAGCTCGCGCAGCACGACCTTCTCGGTCGCGTTCATGCCGGCGGCCGGCTCGTCGAGCGCGATCAGCTTCGGGTCGGTGGCGAGCGCGCGGGCGATCTCCAGCCGGCGCTGGTCGCCGTAGCTCAGCGTGCGGGCCTTGAACTCGGCGTACTTGCCGATGCCGACATAGTCGAGCAGCTCCTGCGCACGCTTGGCGATCGCGGCCTCCTCGGCCTTGAAGCCGCTGGTGCGGAACACCGCGCCGATCAGGCCCGAGCCGGTGCGCACGTGGCGGCCCACCATCACGTTCTCGAGTGCCGTCATCTCGGCGAACAGCCGGATGTTCTGGAAGGTGCGCGCGATGCCGGCCTTCGCCACCTCGTGCACCGCGGTCGGCTGGTAGGGCTTGCCGCCCAGCTCGAAGCTGCCGGCGTCGGGCGTGTACAGCCCGGTCAGCACGTTGAAGAAGGTCGTCTTGCCGGCGCCGTTGGGGCCGATCAGGCCATACACCTGGCCGGCCTCGATCGAGATGCCGACATCGGAGAGCGCTTGCAGGCCGCCGAAGCGCTTGGAGACGCCACTGACCTTGAGAACAGTTTCTGCCATGCGGAGCTCCTTGTTGTTATTTGGTCGGGACGGGAGCCGCCTTGCCGTGCTCCGGCGAAGGCCACAGGCCCCGCGGGCGCGACAACATGATGGCGATCATCGCCAGCGCGATCAGCAGCTGGCGCAGGATGGCCGCGTCGAGCCGGCCGTCGGTCATGTTCTGCAGCGGGCCGGCCACGTAGCGCAGCACTTCGGGCAGCGCCGACAGCAGCAGCGCGCCGAGGATCACGCCCGGGATGTGGCCGATGCCGCCCAGCACCACCATCGCGACGATCATCACCGACTCCTGCAGGCTGAACGATTCCGGCGAGATGAAGCCCTGGAAGGTCGAGAACAGCACGCCCGACACGCCGCCGAAGGTGGCGCCCATGCCGAACGCCAGCAGCTTCAGGTTGCGGGTGTTGATGCCCATCGCCTTGGCCGCGATCTCGTCCTCGCGGATCGCCATCCACGCGCGGCCGATGCGCGAGCGCTCGAGCCGGTAGCAGATCAGCACGCTGAGCACCACCAGCGCCAGGAAGAAGAAGTAGTAGCTCGTGACCGGCGGCAGGTCGATCACGCCGAACAGGCTGTGCCGCTTGCCGAGGTCGTAGCCGAGGAAGTTGAACGAATCGATCTGCGCCAGCCCCTTCGGGCCGTTGGTGATGTTGACCGGCGCATCCAGGTTGTTCATGAACACGCGGATGATTTCGCCGAAGCCGAGCGTGACGATCGCGAGGTAGTCGCCGCGCAGCTTCAGCGTCGGCGCACCCAGCACCACGCCGAAGATGCCGGCCACCAGCGCGCCGATCGGGATCGCGAGCCACCACGGCGTGTGCAGTCCGCCCGGGAACATCTCGGCGATGCGCGGGAAGGTCTCGGCCAGCTGCGGCGACGCGAGCAGGCCGAACAGGTAGGCGCCGACCGCGTAGAACGCGACATAGCCCAGGTCCAGCAGGCCGGCGTAGCCGACCACGATGTTCAGGCCGAGCGCGAGCAGCACGTACAGCAGCGCGATGTCGAGGATGCGCACCCAGGCATTGCCGAAGTACTGCGCGATGAAGGGCGCGATCGCCAGCACGATGGCCGCGGCGATCCAGGTCCCGATCTTGTTGTCTCTGAGGTTCATGGTGGGATTCCTTGTGCGATCAGGCGCGGTCGGCGACACGTTCGCCCAGCAGGCCCTTCGGGCGCAGCGTCAGCACGAGGATCAGCACGATGAAGGCGAAGATGTCCTGGTAGTGGCTGCCCAGCACGTCGCCGGTCAGGTCGCCGATGTAGCCGGCGCCGAGCGACTCGATCACGCCGAGCGCCACGCCGCCGACCATCGCGCCGGCCAGGTTGCCGATGCCGCCGAACACCGCGGCCGTGAAGGCCTTCAGCCCCGGCAGGAAGCCCATCGAGTGCTGCACCGAGCCGTAGTTGGCCGCGTACATCACGCCGGCCAGCGCGGCGAGCGCGGCACCGATGATGAAGGTGGCCGAGATCACGGTGTCGGGCTTGACGCCCATCAGGCTCGCCACGCGCGGGTTCTCGGCGGTGGCGCGCATCGCGCGGCCCAGCTTGGTGCGGTTCACGAGGTACATCAGCCCGGCCAGCGTGATCGCGGTGACGACCAGGATCAGGATCTGCACGGTGTTGATCACCGCACCGCCGATGAAGAAGGGCTCGCTCGGCAGCAGGATCGGGTACGACTTGTAGTTCGGCTTCCAGATGATCATCGCGAGCGTCTGCAGCAGCAGCGACATGCCCATCGCGGTGATCAGCGGCGCGAGCCGCGGCGCGGTGCGCAGCGGCCGGTAGGCCACCTTCTCGATCGTGAAGTTGAGCGCCGAGCACACCACGATGGCGGCGATCAGCGAGATCAGCATCAGCAGCCAGCCCGGCAGGCCGGTGCCGGCCAGCGCCGTGACGACCGTCCAACTGGTGAGCGCACCCACCATCAGCACCTCACCGTGCGCGAAATTGATCAGGTTGATGATGCCGTAGACCATCGTGTAGCCCAGTGCGACCAGCGCATACACGCTGCCCAGCACCAGACCGTTGATGACCTGCTGGATGAAGGTATCCATGTGAAAAGTCTCCTGCGGAAATCCAAGGCGGCAGCCTTGTCGAATCAAAGAACAGCTGCCGCGCGAAGCCAGCCACCGTTCCCTGTAGCAAAAAGCCCGCCGTGGCTATCTGGCGGGTTGCGCTGCACCTAAATGACGCGGTGGCGGCGGATTCTAGAGGGCGCTCACCGCTAAAACAGGCCTCGGTTACCCGGGCGGAACAGAACAAGTCTCGGCGTTTACCCGGATCTGCCGCGTTTCCTGCTGGACTCCTCGTTCATCCGGCGCAGTTCCTGCAGGCGCTCTCCGATACGCAGTTCCAGGCCGCGCGGCACGGGTTCGTAGAAGCGAGGCGTTTCCATATCGTCGGGCCAGTAACGCTCGCCAGCCGCGAAACCGCCCTCTTCGTCGTGCGCATAGCGGTACTCGCGCCCGTAGTCGAGGTCCTTCATGAGCTTTGTCGGTGCGTTGCGCAGGTGCAGCGGCACCGGGCGGGTGCCGTCCTGCTGGATGAAGCTGCGCACCGCCTTGTAGGCGGCGTAGACGGCGTTCGACTTCGGCGCCATCGCGAGGAACACCACCGCCTGCGCGAGCGCCAGCTCCCCTTCGGGCGAGCCCAGGCGCTCGTAGGTCTCGGCCGCGTCGAGCGTCATGCGCAGCGCGCGCGGATCGGCCAGGCCGATGTCCTCGCTGGCCATGCGCACCAGGCGGCGCGCCGCATAGCGCGGGTCGACGCCGCCGTCGAGCATGCGCACGAACCAGTACAGCGACGCATCGGGGTCGCTGCCGCGCACGGATTTGTGCAGCGCCGAGATCGTGTCGTAGAACTGCTCGCCGCCCTTGTCGTAGCGGCGCAGCTGCTCGCCGAGCGATTTCTCGAGCTGGGCCTCGTCGAGCTCGGCCGCGGTGCCGACCATGCGCACCAGGTTCTCGTAGGCGTTCAGCAGGCGCCGGGCGTCGCCGTCGGCATAGCCGATCAGCCGCTTCGCCGCCGCCTCGCTCATCGGCGGCGCTGCCAGCAGCGCGCGGGCGCGCTCGAGCAGCGTGGCCATGTCGGCATCGTCCAGGCTCTTCAGCACATGCACCGTGGCACGCGACAGCAGCGCCGAGTTGACCTCGAACGACGGGTTCTCGGTGGTCGCGCCGATGAAGGTGAACAGGCCCGATTCGACGTGCGGCAGGAAGGCATCCTGCTGCGCCTTGTTGAAGCGGTGCACCTCGTCGACGAACACCACCGTGCGCCGGCCGCTCGTGCGGGCCGCATTGGCGCGCTCGACGGCCTCGCGGATGTCCTTCACGCCGCCGAGCACCGCCGAGATCGCGATGAACTGCGCATCGAACGCATCCGACATCAGCCGCGCCAGCGTCGTCTTGCCGACGCCCGGCGGCCCCCACAGGATCATCGAATGCAGCCGGCCCGATTCGAACGCGACGCGCAGCGGCTTGCCCTCGCCGAGCAGCTGCTGCTGGCCGATCACCTCGTTCAGCGTGCGCGGGCGAAGCCGTTCAGCGAGCGGCGCCTGGCGGTCGGCCTCGGCTTCATCGAAGAAGGGCAATTGCTGCTCGGCCATCGTGAATGATCACTGCTCGATCAGGTCCGCACCCTTCGGCACGGTGAAGACGAAGCTGTCGGGTGTGATCGCCGCGTTCGCCGCGAAACCGTTGAACTGCAGCAGCGAGCGCTGGCCGAAGCCGTCGGTGATCTCGATCGCGGCCAGGTCTTTCGCCTTGAAGCCGACGCGCACCGCCTGGAACGCGCTGTCCTTGGCCTTCGGCGTCGCCAGCACCCACGACAGGCCGTCCTTGTCGGGCAGCGGCGCGAGCTCGAAGTCCTTCTCGAGCGAGCCGCCGGCCAGCAGCGCGGCCGGCGTCGCGCCGAGCGCCTGCGTCAGCTTGCGCGAGCTGGCCTGGTTCAGGTCGGCGTCGTAGATCCAGACCTTCTGCCCATCGGCCACGATCAGCTGGTTGACCGGCTTCGCGTAGGCGAAGCGGAAGCGGTTCGGGCGCGCGAACTCGAAGGTGCCGCTGGAGTTCTTCTTCTTGACGCCGTCGGGCGCGGTGACGGTCTGCGTGAACGCGGCCTTGCCGCTCTTCACGTCGCGCACGAACTCGCGCAGCGTGTCGACCGCGTCGGCGTGGGCCGCGGCGGCCGCGGTGGCAAGCAGCAGCGCCACCAGTGAACGAACCGTCTTCATGCGGCGGGGGCGGTCAGTCATCGCATCATTCATCACGATTGGGCACGACGATGTCGCGGTTGCCGTTGGTGGACATGGCAGTTACGAGCCCGGATTTCTCCATTTGTTCCAGCAGCCGGGCCGCGCGGTTGTAGCCGATGCGCAGGTGGCGCTGCACCAGCGAGATCGACGCGCGCCGGTGCTGCAGCACGATGCCGACCGCCTGGTCGTACATCGGGTCGGCCTCGCCGCCGCCTTCGCCTGCGGCACCCGGCGCGGCATCGCCGCCTTCGGTGTCGAGCGTGCCGCCCTCGAGGATGCCCTCGATGTAGTTCGGCTCGCCCTGCTCCTTCAGGTACTTGACGACGCGGTGCACCTCTTCGTCGCTGACGTAGGCGCCGTGCACGCGGATCGGCAGGCCGGTGCCCGAGGGCATGTACAGCATGTCGCCCATGCCGAGCAGCGCCTCGGCGCCCATCTGGTCGAGGATGGTGCGGCTGTCGATCTTGCTGCTGACCTGGAACGACAGGCGCGTCGGGATGTTGGCCTTGATCAGGCCGGTGATCACGTCGACGCTCGGCCGCTGCGTCGCGAGGATCAGGTGGATGCCGGCCGCGCGCGCCTTCTGCGCGAGGCGGGCGATCAGCTCCTCGATCTTCTTGCCGACCACCATCATCAGGTCGGCCAGCTCGTCGATCACCACCACGACGAACGGCAGGCGCTCCAGCGGCTCGGGCTGCTCGGGCGTCAGGCTAAACGGGTTGCCGAGCGTCTCGCCGCGTTCGGCGGCATCGGCGATCTTCTTGTTGTAGCCGCTCAGGTTGCGCACGCCCAGCTTGCTCATCAGCTTGTAGCGCCGCTCCATCTCGCCGACGCACCAGTTCAGCGCGTTGGCCGCGTGCTTCATGTCGGTGACCACCGGCGCCAGCAGGTGCGGGATGCCTTCGTAGACGCTCATCTCGAGCATCTTCGGATCGATCAGGATCAGCCGGACGTCCCGCGCCTCGGCCTTGTACAGCAGGCTCAGGATCATCGCGTTGATGCCCACCGACTTGCCCGAGCCGGTGGTGCCGGCCACCAGGCAGTGCGGCATCTTCGCGAGATCGGCCACCACCGGGCCGCCGACGATGTCCTTGCCCAGGCCCATCGTCAGCTGCGACGACGCATCGTTGTAGACCTGCGAGCCGAGGATCTCGGACAGCCGGATCGTCTGCCGCTTCGCGTTCGGCAGCTCCAGCGCCATGTAGTTCTTGCCGGGGATCGTCTCGACGACGCGGATGCTGACCAGGCTCAGCGAGCGCGCCAGGTCCTTCGCGAGGTTGACGACCTGCGAGCCCTTCACGCCAGTGGCCGGCTCGATCTCGTAGCGCGTGATCACCGGGCCCGGCGAGGCGGCCACCACGCGCACCTCGACGCCGAAGTCCTTCAGCTTCTTCTCGATCAGCCGCGAGGTCATCTCGAGCGTCTCGGGCGTCACCGTCTCCATGCGGCCAGGCGCGGCGTCGAGCAGGTCGACCTGGGGCAGCTTGGTGTCGGTCAGTTCGGTGAAGAGCGGCTTCTGGCGCTCCTTGACGACGCGCTCCGACTTCGGCACCTCGACGACCGGCGTCTCGATGACGATCGGCGCGTGGTCCTCGGCCAGCTGGTGCTCGACCTCGACGATGTGCTCGCGCTCGCGCAGCGCCTGTTCGCCCAGGCGGTGGTCTTCGGCGCGCTCGATGCGCTCGACACGGCGCTCGCGCAGCGAATCGACCCAGGCGCCGATGCGTTCGGCCAGGCGCACCCAAGAGAAACCAAATGCAAGTGCGCTGCCGGCCACCAGCATCGCGATCCACAGCACGCCGGAGCCGGCAAAGCCGAGCAATTTCATGCTGGCCGGACCGAGCAGGTAGCCGAGCACGCCGCCGGCATGGCCGCCGGCGACGAACGATTCCCACTGGTAGAGCCGCGTCCATTCGAGTGCGGTGCTGGCCGCCATCAGCAGCAGCACGCCGACCCAGAGAACCCAGACGGGCCGGCGCTTGTCGCGGGGAGCAGCCGGATCCTCGCCATGTCGCAGCAGCCGGGCCAGCGCCGAGAGCCACGCGCGCGCCGCGATCGCGACCAACCACCAGGCCGAGTAGCCGAACACGACGAACGCGATGTCGGAGAACCAGGCGCCCAGCGTGCCGGCCTTGTTCAGCGCCGCGGCGGCGGTGCCGGAGGTGGAGAACGCACTGTCGGCGGCCTGGTGCGTGGCCAGCGCCAGCACGGCCAGCAGCCACAGCGCGCCGCCGATCAGCACCGCGAGCTGGGTGCGCAGGCCGGCGCGGTCGGCGTCAGCGTCACTGCCCGCCGGGCCCGAGCGGGTGTAGGTGCCACCCTGGCCCTGGGCGGACGGGGCGGCATGGTTCGGTGCGGCAGCGCCGCCGTCGGCACGAAGCGATCCGAGCGGAAAAGTCATCCGGCGATTGTGGCCGATCGCGCCGCAGCGCCCTCGGGGTGGTCGATCAACCGCTCGTCAGGCGCTCCTTGATGATGACGGAGCCGTTTTCCTGCGTCTCGACGATGCCGCGGTCCTCGAGGTCCTTCATCACGCGGCTGACCATCTCGCGCGAGGCGCCGACGATCTTCGCCAGGTCCTGGCGCGACACCTTGTTGCGGATGATCTTCACGTCGCCGTCGTCCTCGGACATGTCGAGCAGCGAACGCGCGACCCGGCCGTAGACGTCGAGCAGCGCGAGCGACTCGATCTGGCGGTCGGCGCTGCGCAGGCGCGACACCAGGCCGCGCATGATCGCGTACGACAGGCTGGAGTTCTCCGGCAGGCAGCGTGCGAACTCGGCGCGGCCGAGGATCAGCATGTCGGTCTGCACCTCGGCCCGGACGGTGGCCGAGTGCGGCTCGTTGTCGATCAGGCTCATCTCGCCGACGTAGTCGCCCGGCTGCAGCACCGCGAGGATGACCTCGCGGCCGCGCGAATCGGACGTGAGCACGCGGGCGCGGCCGGTCAGCAGGATGAAGAGGGCATTCGACTTCTTGCCATGCTCCACGACGATTTCACCGCGGCGGAAGCGGCGCTTGACGACGCTGTCGGCGATCGCCGTCGCCTGCTCGTTGGTGAGCATCGAGAACAGCGGTACGCGCCGAATGAGGTCAAGATTGGACAACATGGCCATCGAACTTCCTCCTGTGTGGGGTGGTTGTCGGCAAACGTGAAAAACTCACAGTTCCTACAATTTCGCTATTGTCACCATTACGCAGATTGACACCAGCCGGAGTCAACCCCATGTCAGACTCGGCGGCGTTTTTCTGCCAGTTGACCGTCATTCCGCTGCCTTTGCGCCACGCGCGCCCACCTGTTTTCCGTCGAGCTTCTTCATGAACAGCACCCCCAAGCACGCCCAGGTCCTCATTCTTGGCTCCGGCCCGGCCGGCTACACCGCCGCCATCTACGCGGCCCGCGCCAACCTGAAGCCGATGCTGGTGACCGGCATCGCGCAAGGCGGGCAGCTGATGACGACGACCGAGGTCGACAACTGGCCGGCCGACGTGATGGGCGTGCAAGGACCGGACCTGATGCAGCGCTTCCTGCAGCATGCCGAGCGCTTCAACACCGAGATCGTGTTCGACCACATCAACCAGGTCGATTTCTCGAAACGCCCGTTCACGCTGAAGGGCGATTCCAACACCTACACCTGTGACGCGCTGATCATCTGCACCGGCGCCTCGGCCAAGTACATCGGCCTGCCGTCGGAAGAAGCCTTCATGGGCCGCGGCGTCAGCGGCTGCGCCACCTGCGACGGCTTCTTCTACCGCGACCAGGATGTCTGCGTGGTCGGCGGCGGCAACACCGCGGTCGAGGAAGCGCTGTACCTGTCGAACATCGCCCGCAAGGTGCACCTGATCCACCGCCGCGACAAGTTCCGCGCCGAGGCCATCCTGATCGACAAGGTGGCCGAGAAGGTCAAGGCCGGCAAGATGGAGCTGCACCTGTGGCAGACGCTCGATGAAGTGCTGGGCGACGCGTCGGGCGTGACCGGCGTGCGGCTGAAGAGCACGCAGGACGGCCGCACCAACGACCTGACGCTCAAGGGCTGCTTCATCGCGATCGGCCACCAGCCCAACACCGACATCTTCAAGGGCCAGCTCGAGATGAAGGACGGCTACATCGTCACGCGCAGCGGCCTGGGCGGCTTCGCGACGATGACCACCGTGCCGGGCGTGTTCGCCGCCGGCGACGTGCAGGATCACGTCTACCGCCAGGCCATCACCAGCGCCGGCACCGGCTGCATGGCCGCCCTGGACGCGCAGCGCTTCCTGGAGCAGGGTGCGGCCTGAACTGGCGCCTGTCCAAAAAGCTGGCTATAATCGCGGTCTTTGCCGAAAGCGGCAGGCATTTCATTGAAGCGCCTGCCTCCGCTTTCGAAGAGGCACCCACCAAGCCAAAGCGATGTCCTCATCCGAGGCCTGCTCTGTGTGCCACTCCTGAAACGAGATTCAAGTGGAGAAGCGTCATGGCACGCGTCTGTCAAGTAACGGGTAAGGGCCCGATGGTGGGAAACAATGTTTCCCACGCCAACAACCGGACCAAGCGTCGTTTCCTGCCGAACCTGCAGTACCGCCGCTTCTGGCTGGAAACCGAAAACCGCTGGGTCCGCCTGCGCATCACGAACGCAGCACTGCGTCTGATCGACAAGGTCGGCATCGAGCAAGTGGTCGCGGATCTGCGCGCCCGCGGCGCACTCTGATTAGGAGCTGATCATGGCAAAAGGTGGACGCGAAAAGATCAAGCTGGAATCGTCAGCCGGCACCGGTCACTTCTACACGACCGACAAGAACAAGAAGACGACGCCCGAGAAGCTCGAGATCATGAAGTTCGATCCGAAGGCTCGCAAGCACGTGATGTACAAGGAAATGAAGCTGAAGTAATTCGGCCTCGCTTCACCAGAAACCCGCTCGGCGCAGGCCCGGCGGGTTTTTTGTTGTCGGCTTGGCGCTGAACCCCGGATTGGCATCCGGACTGCGAGTCGTGCAGCCCGGATGCCAATCCGGGAATCGCCACCCACAAAAAAGCCCGCTCGAAAAGCGGGCTCTTGGTCGAACGGGGGAAACCGAAGCCGTCAGGCGTGCGCAGCGCGCAGCTTGACCGCAAACTCCTGCAGCGCGGCGATCCCGCTCTCCTCGGCCTTCTTGCACCAGGCCTGCAGGTCGATCACCAGCTGCTCGGCCGACACATTGGTGCGGGTCCAGAGCTGGCGCAACTCTTCGCGCATCGTCACCAGCTTCGACAGCGACGGGCTGTCGGCACAGACGCTCGCCACCTGGGCCTTCACGTGATGCGGGATCTTGTCCTCGTCGCGGTGCAGCCAGCGGCGCGCCAGGCGCATGTTGGCCAGCTTGGCACTGCCGGCGGCAACGCCCTCGGCCTTCAGGCGCTTGACCTCGGCACGGCAGGCGTCGCGCAGGCCGCCGGCGTACTTGGCCATCACCTCGTAGCGGTTGGCGATGATCGCCTCCAGCGTCTTCGAGTCGGCGACCGGCCTCACGTCGCCCAGGCGCAGCATCGGCGGCGTCTTGCGGACCTTGGCCAGGCCCAGCATCTCGAGCCCACGGATGTAGGCCCAGCCGATGTCGAACTCGTACTTCTTGACCGACAGCTTGGCCGAGGTCGGGTAGGTGTGGTGGTTGTTGTGCAACTCCTCACCGCCGATGATGATGCCCCACGGCGAGATGTTGGTGCTGGCGTCGACCGCTTCGAAATTGCGGTAGCCCCACCAGTGGCCGAGACCATTGATGATGCCGGCAGCCGTGATCGGGATCCACGCCATCTGGATCGCCCAGATCGTCGCGCCGATCGCGCCGAACAGCGTCAGGTTGATGATCAGCATCACGCCGACGCCCTGCCAGCTGTAGCGGGTGTAGAGGTTGCGCTCGATCCAGTCGTCCGGCGTGTTGTGGCCGTACTTGGAGAGCGTCTCCTGGTTCTTGGCTTCAGCGCGGTACAACTCGCTGCCGGTGAACAGAACGGTCTTGATGCCGTGGGCGACCGGGCTGTGCGGGTCTTCCTGGGTTTCGCACTTCGCGTGGTGCTTGCGGTGGATCGCGACCCACTCCTTGGTCACCATGCCGGTCGTCAGCCACAGCCACAGCCGGAAGAAGTGCGAGGGTGCCGCATGCAGATCGAGCGATCGGTGTGCTTGCGAGCGGTGCAGGAAGATCGTGACGGATGCGATCGTGATGTGGGTCAGAACCAGCGCAATGATGACAATTTGCCACCACGTGGTTTCGACCAGGCCGTTTGCCAGCCAGTTCACCAGAGCATCCCAGACCGTCATCAACAGATTCATCAAAGCGCCTTTGCACCGTCACACAAGAAACGGGTCCCGCATTGTAGGGGGCCCTCCCAACAAACAACCCGATGGAAGAGCGGGGTTTGCACCATTCAGTTCCGCAGATGGTGGCGCATTGATCGAAATCAACGCACCAGCCGTCAGCGCTCACTCACATCCGCGGCACCACCAGCGTCAACGGCGCTCCCAGACTGCGGCAAAGAACCCGTCGGTCGCGTGCCGGTTCGGCCAGAGACGCACGAAACCGTTCGTGACGAGTTCGCCCGGCGTGCCGGCATGCGCCTTCTCCAGCGCCGCGGTCGCATCCACCGGCGTGAACTCGCGGGCGTGCGATTCGCTGAAGGCCTGCGCGATGCCTTCGTTCTCGGCCTCCAGCAGGCTGCAGGTCGCGTAGACGAGCCGGCCGCCGGGCTTCAGCAACCGGGCCGCGCTGTCGAGGATGGCGGTCTGCTTGACCCGCAGCTCCTCGACCGATTCCGGCGACTGGCGCCATTTCAGGTCGGGATTGCGGCGCAGCGTGCCCAGCCCCGAACAGGGGGCGTCGACCAGCACGCGATCGATCTTGCCGGCCAGCCGCTTGATGCGGTCGTCGCGCTCGTGCGTGATCTGCACCGGGTAGACGTTCGACAACCCGCTGCGCGCGAGCCGCGGCTTCAGCGCCGCCAACCGGTGGCCGGAGGTGTCGAAGGCGTAGAGCCGCCCGGTGTTGCGCATCGACGCGCCGAGCGCCAGCGTCTTGCCGCCCGCCCCCGCGCAGAAATCCACCACCATCTCGCCGCGCTTGGCATCGGTGATCAGCGCCAGCAGCTGGCTGCCCTCGTCCTGCACCTCCACGTCGCCCGCGGTGAAGACATCGAGCTTGTTCACCGCCGGCTTGCCCTGGACCCGCAGGCCCCACGGCGAGAACGGCGTCGGCTGCGCGTCGATGCCCTTGGCGGCCAGCGCCGCCTGCACGTCCTCGCGCTTGGCCTTGAAGGTGTTGACGCGCAGGTCCAGCGGCGCGCCCTCGTTGAGGCTGTTCACCAGCGGCCAGAACTCCTCGCCGAGCGAGGCCTGCAGCCGTTCGGCGAGCCATTCGGGCAGGTTGTGGCGCAGCTTGTCGGGCAGCGCCRCGGCGTCCACCGCCTGCACCTTGGGCAGCCAGTGCTGCTCGAAGTCGTTCATCGCGGCGCGCAGGAAGCCTTCGTTGCCCTGCCAGCCGAGCAGCGCCAGCCGGCGCTCCATCTCGCCCTTGCCCGACTGGGCCAGGTGCTGGAACAGCAGCCGCTTGCGCAGCACGGTGTAGGTGGTCTCGGCCAGCGTGTGGCGCTCGCGGGCACCGAGCGCACGGTGTTCCTTGAAGAAGGCCGACACGACGCTGTCGGCGGGGGTGTCGAATCGCAGCACGCGGTGCAACAGTTCAGTGGCGAGTTCGAGCAGGGCGTTGGGATGCATCCCGCGATTATCCTTGCCCCCATGACCGAACCCGATCTGCCGCCGCTGCCGTCCCTCGAGAAGGGCCTCTACCGCCATTACAAGGGCGGCGAGTACGAGGTGATCGGCGTCGCGCGCCACAGCGAATCGCTGGAGCCGATGGTGGTCTACCGCCCGCTGTACAACGACACCGGCTGGTGGGTGCGGCCATTCGCGATGTTCGTCGGGACGGTCGAGATCGACGGCGTCGTGCGTCCACGCTTCGAGCCGCTGCCCGCGCGATGAGAACGCTGATCCAGCAGCTGCGCGCCCGGCCGCACCTGGTGATATCGGTCGGCACCGGCGCGTTGGTCGCCGCCCTGGCGCCGCTGCCCAGCCATTCGCCGCCCTACCTGCTGCTCGGCTGGAACGTGGCCGTGTGGCTGTACCTCGCGCAGGCGTTCTGGATCATGTCGCGTGCCGATCACCATCACCTGCGCCGCACCGCGGTCGCGCAGGCCGAGGGGCACGGCGTGGTGCTGTTGGTCGTCGTCGCGGCAGCCGTCGCGAGCCTCGCGGCGATCGGCGTCGAGCTGTCGAGCGCCAAGGCGGCCACGCCCCTGCAGGCCTTGCCGCACATCGCGGCTGCGCTCATCACGGTGATCGGTGCGTGGCTGCTGCTGCCCACGCTGTTCGCGCTGAGCTATGCCAGTGCCTATTTCGCCGACGATGCGGCGCCGGGCGAGTGCGGGCTGGTGTTTCCCGGCGACCCGAAAGCACCGCGCCACTACTGGGATTTCCTGTACTTCTCGTTCACGATCGCGGTCGCGTCGCAGACGTCCGACGTCGTGGTCACGCGCAGCGCGATGCGCCGCACGGTGCTGATGCAAGCGCTGCTGTCGTTCGCGTTCAACACCGCGATCCTCGCACTGGCGATCAACATCGCTGCCAGCCTGATCTGAGCCTGCTTCTAGAGCAGCTGCGATTCGCCCGCCGTGTGCATGACGACATCGCCGTCGACCCGCAACTGATCCTGCACCAGCCAGCGCACCGCGCGCGGGTACATCACATGCTCGCGCGCCAGCACGCGCGCCGACAGGCTGGCCTCGGTGTCGCCCGGCAGCACCGGCACGGCGGCCTGCGCGATGATCGGCCCGTGGTCCAGCGCCGGCGTCACGAAATGCACCGTCGCGCCGGCCAGCTTGCAGCCCGATTCGATCGCCCGGCGGTGCGTGTGCAGCCCCGGAAACGCCGGCAGCAGCGATGGATGCACGTTGACCATGCGGCCCGCGAAGCGCTGCACGAACCCGTCGGTCAGGATGCGCATGAAGCCGGCCAGCACCAGCACGTCGGGCTCGTAGCCCTCGATCACCGCGGCCAGCTCCGCGTCGAAGGCCTCGCGATCGTCGAAGCGCTTGTGATCCACCGCCACCGCGGCAATGCCGCGCTCGCGAGCGAACGCAAGCCCCGCCGCGTCGGGCCGGTTGCTGATCACCGCCGCGACCCGCGCCGGCCAGCCTTCGGCGGCGCAGGCCTGCACGATGGCCTCCATGTTGGAGCCGCGGCCGGAGATCAGGATCACGATGCGCTTCATCGGCCGGCAGTGTAGTGCCCACCTACAATGCGCCCCACCATGACGCAACGCGTGCTCACCGGCATCACCACGACCGGCACTCCCCACCTCGGCAACTACGTCGGCGCGATCCGCCCCGCCATCGCGGCCAGCCGCGAACCCGGCGTCGAGAGCTTCTTCTTCCTCGCGGATTACCACGCGCTGATCAAGTGCGACGAGCCTGACCGCATCGAGCGCTCGCGCCTGGAGATCGCCGCCACCTGGCTGGCGGCCGGGCTCGACCCGGAGCGCGTCACCTTCTACCGCCAGAGCGACATCCCCGAGACGCCCGAACTCACCTGGCTGCTCACCTGCGTGACGGCCAAGGGCCAGATGAACCGCGCCCACGCCTACAAGGCCGCGACCGATGCCAACGAGGCGCAGGGCAAGGACGCCGACGACGGCATCACGATGGGCCTGTTCAGCTACCCGATCCTGATGGCGGCCGACATCCTGCTGTTCAATGCCCACCGCGTGCCGGTCGGGCGCGACCAGGTGCAGCACATCGAGATGGCGCGCGATGTCGCGCAGCGCTTCAACCACCTGTTCGGCAAGCAGCGCGAGCTGTTCGTGCTGCCGCAGGCGCAGATCGACGAAGCCGTCGCGATGCTGCCCGGCCTCGACGGCCGCAAGATGTCGAAGAGCTACGACAACGCGATCCCGCTGTTCGAAGGCGGCCCGAAGGCGCTGAAGGAGGCGATCGCACTGATCGTCACCGACTCGAAGCTGCCCGGCGAGCCGAAGGACCCCGACAACTCGCACCTGGTGACGATCCACGACGCCTTCGCGAGCGCCGAGCAGCGCAGCGCCTTCCGCGCCGAACTGCGCGACGGCCTGGGCTGGGGCGAGGCCAAGCAGCGGCTGGTCGAGCGCATCGAAGCCCACGTAGGGCCGATGCGCGCGCACTACGCCGACCTGATGGCACACCCGGAGCGCATCGAAGAAGCACTGCTGGTCGGCGCCCGCAAGGCGCGTGCGATCGCGACGCCGTTCCTGCAGGAGCTGCGCGGCGCGGTGGGGCTGCGCTCGATGAAGGCCGTCGTGCGCGCCAGCACGGCAACGGTCGCGGCCGAAGCGCCGAAACTGCCCGTCTTCAAGCAATACCGTGAAGCCGACGGCCTGTTCTATTTCAAGCTCACCGCATCCGACAACCTCGTGCTGCTGCAAAGCCGCAGCTTCACCGAAGGCCGCGAGGCCGGGGCATGGGTCAAGCGGCTGAAGACCGAAGGTGCAGCCGCGCTGGCCGGTGCGCCGGTCGAACTGGGCGCCGAGCGCGGCGTGGTAGAGCAGGCGCTCGCCGCGCTGGCCGCAGCGCAGGAATAACCCGCGCTGCGGGGGTCTTCGCCCCGCGCTATGCTCTGCCCCCCGCAGGGTTCCCGCATGGCCGCCATCCACATCACCGACATCGAATCCGCCATCAACTGGTGGCGTGATCGCAGCCCCTCGCCGGACGGCATCACCGCCTGTCCGCAGGTGCTGGCGCTGGCCGAGGTGTATGCGCTGCTCGTCTACTACCACGAGAGCGAGTGCGACGAGGCGTCGATGCCCGCCAAGGCGCGCGACGCCTGGCTGCAGTGGTATGCCAGCACGCCCGATGCGCCGTGCATCGCGATCTGCTCGACGAGCCAGGGCGACGACATCTGCAAGGGCTGCGGCCGCACCTTCGACGAGGTGCAGCTGTGGACCGAGATGTCGCCGGCCGAGAAGCGCATCACCTGGCGGCGCATCACGATGGAAGGCACCGCCTGGCGCTTCAACCGCTACGCCGAACGCGCGCAAGCCACCTCTTCCGGCGAAAGCCCGGCCGCGTGACGGGGCACGGTCTGCTCGACAGCGCGCGCCGCATCGCGCGCCTGGCCTGGCCGGTGTTCATCGGCCAGCTCGCGGTGCTCGCCTTCAGCACCGCCGACACGGTGATGGTGGCTCGCCACACCGCGCTCGACCTGGCGGCACTCGCGATCGGCGGCGCCACCTACATCACGATCTTCGTCGGGCTGATGGGCGTCGTGCTCGCGATCGGGCCGATCGCCGGCCAGCTGTTCGGTGCGCGCGACCTGCCGGGCGCAGGGCGCCAGTTCCAGCAATCGGTGTGGCTCGCGCTGCTGCTGTCGGTGCCCGGCTGCGCGCTGCTGCTGATGCCGCAGCCCTTTCTCGCGCTCGCGCAGGCCTCGCCCGAGGTGGCCGAGCGCGTGCGCGGCTACCTGGGCGCGCTCGCGTTCGCGCTGCCCCCGGCGCTGGTGTTCACCGCGTTCCGCGGCTTCAACACGGCCGTGTCCCGGCCGACGGTCGTGATGCTGCTGCAGCTGGGCGCGCTGGCCTTGAAGCTGCCGCTGAACGCCGCGCTGATCTTCGGCACGACGCTCGGCCCGCTGCAGATTCCCGCGCTCGGCGCCGCGGGCTGCGGCGTCGCGACCGCCCTCGTGATGTGGCTGCAGCTCGCACTCGCATGGCAGGTGCTGCGGCGCGACAGCTTCTACGCCGCGTTCGGCCTGCGCGGCCATCCGTTCCCGAAACCCGACCGCGCCAGCATCGTCGCGCTGCTGCGCCTGGGCGTGCCGATGGGCGGCTCGATCCTGATCGAGGTGACCGGCTTCACCTTCATGGCGTTCTTCATCTCGCGCATCGGCAGCACCGCGGTGGCCGGGCACCAGCTCGCGGCCAACCTGGTCTCGCTGATGTTCATGCTGCCGCTGGCGCTGGCCAACGCGAGCGGCACGCTGGTGGCGCAAAGCATCGGCGCGCACGACGCGGCCGACGCACGGCGCATCGGCTGGCACGGCCTGCTGATCGGCGTGTCACTGTCGGCCGTGCTGGGCGCGGCGGTGTACCTCTCGCGCGAGGCCGTGCTCGGCGCCTACACGAGCAACGCGACCATCATTGCCGCCGCGATGCCGCTGCTGGCCTGGGTCGCGGTGTTCCACATCGCCGATTCGGTGCAGACCATCGCATCGTTCGTGCTGCGCGCCTACCGGCTCGCGACGGTGCCGATGCTGATCTACGCGTTCGCGATCTGGGGCATCGGGCTCGGCGGCGGCTATGCGGTGGCGTTCGACACCACCGGCCACACGCCGGCCGCGCTGCATGGCGCGCTGGGCTTCTGGTCGGCGTGCACCGCCGGGCTGGTGGCGGCCGCGGCGGGCCTGAGCGGTTTCCTCGTCTGGCTGTGGCGCCAGAAGACGGTCGCTTGAGAACAGCGGCCTGATCGGTCAGGCCAGCGGCAGGCTCAGCTCGAAGCAGCTTCCGCCGCCGTCACG
Source organism: Rhizobacter sp. P2_H3 (assembly GCF_056403355.1). Taxonomy (NCBI): domain Bacteria; kingdom Pseudomonadati; phylum Pseudomonadota; class Betaproteobacteria; order Burkholderiales; family Sphaerotilaceae; genus Rhizobacter; species Rhizobacter sp. P2_H3. The sequence goes on from NZ_JBFUFQ010000031.1 coordinate 21,555, forward strand.
CGACTCGCAGCGCACGCTGCCGCCATGCCGTTCGGCGATCTGCTTGACCAGGCTCAACCCCAGCCCCACCCCGCCCGCCTGCTCGGCATGGCCGGGCAGCCGGTAGAACGGCTCGAAGATCCGCTCGCGCAGCGTCTCGGGCACGCCCGGGCCGCGGTCGCAGACCTGCACCAACGCGCGGCCGGCGCCGTTGCGCACCTCGATCGTGATGTCGCCACCGCCGTAGCGGCGGGCGTTCTCGAGCAGGTTGCGCAGCGCGCGGCGGATCAGCCGCTCGTCGCCCTGCACGGTGGCCGTGCTGCCGTCGGCATCGGCGCCGACGCGCGAGCCTTCTTCGGCGGCCAGCGCCAGCAGCTCCACCGGCTCATCGCGGTCGACACGCTGCAGCGCGTCGAGGCGGCTCGCGAGCAGCACCTCTTCGACCAGCGCATCGAGCTCGCCGACGTTGGTGTCGATCTCGCGACGCAGGCGCTGGCGCTGCTCGGGCGTCGCGTCTTCCATCATCGACACCGCCATGCGCAAGCGCGCAAGCGGCGAGCGCAACTCGTGGCTGGCATTCGCGAGCAGCGATTGATGCGAGCGCACCAGCGCCTCGACGCGCTCGGCCGCGAGGTTGAAGCTGGCCGCCACCGCCGCCACCTCGTCGCGGCCGGAGACTTCCACGCGGTGGTGCAGCTCACCCGCGCCGAACTGCTCGACGCCGCGCTTGAGCGCCTGCAGCCGCCGCGTGAGCCGCCGCACCACCGGCCACGCACCGGCGGCCACCGCGACGAACAGCAGCACCAGCACGACGATCGTGCCGACGCCGCGCTGCCAGCTGGGCGGAACGAACGGCAGGTTGGGCGGCATCGGCCCGAACTCGGGGCGGCCATCGGGCGGCGGGCGCCGCAGGCCCGGCCGCAGCACCCACAGCGTGCGGCCGTCTTCGAGGTGGATCTGGAAGCTGCGCGTCTGGCCTTCGCCCTGGCGCAGCACGAACGAATCGGAGGCCGAGATGCGATCGCCGCTCGGGTCGTCGAGCGCGAGCGGCAGCCGCAGCCGCTGCGACCAATCGCGCAGCGCCTGGGCCTGGTCCTCGTGCGGCGACTCGGCGCCGGGCAGCGAGCGCTGGATCAGGTCGCCCCAGGCGGCCATGCGCTCGGACAGCACGTTGTCGGCGCGCATGCGCTCGTCTTCCATGTGGCGCTGGAACAGCCAGGCCGATCCGGAGGCGAACAGCAGCAGCACCGCCACGACGGTGAGGTAGATCCGCAGCGTCAGCGTGCGCATCGCGGTCTCAACGCCCGGTGATCATCAGTCGGCACCCTCCGCGTCCTGCTTCTTCGCGAACACGTAGCCGGCACCGCGCACCGTCAGCACGCGGCGCGGGTTCTTCGGGTCGTCCTCGATCACCGCGCGGATGCGCGAGATGTGCACGTCGATCGAGCGGTCGAAGGCTTCGAGCGGATGGCCTTTCAGCAGGTCCATGATCTGGTCGCGCGACAGCACGCGGCCGGAGCTTTGCGCCAGCACGACCAGCAGGTCGAACTGGTGGCTGGTGAGGTCGCAGGCCACGCCGTTCAGGCGGGCGACGCGCTCGCCGAGATCGATCTCGAGGCGGCCGAAACGCAGCACCTCGTCGGGCGCCGCGGGCGGCGTCGCGCGGCGCAGCAGCGCCTTCACGCGCGCGAGCAGTTCGCGCGGCTCGAAGGGTTTGGGCAGGTAGTCGTCGGCACCGAGTTCGAGGCCGACGATGCGGTCCATCGGCTCGCCGCGCGCGGTCAGCATCAGCAGCGGCAACTGGCGGGTGCGCGGGTTGGCGCGCAGCTCGCGGCACAGGTCGAGCCCGTCGCCGTCGGGCAGCATCAGGTCGAGCACCAGCGCGTCGTAGCCGGCACCGGCCAGGCGCTCGCGGCCGGCGGCCAGCGAGCCGGCGGTTTCCACCTCGAAGCCCGAGCCGCGCAGGTAGTCGCCCACCATCGCGGAGAGGCGGGCATCGTCATCGATCAACAGCACGCGGGATGTCATGGGTCGGTCAGCCTCCAAGGCCGAAGGGCCCGCGGCATCGAACCGCGGGCCACTGGAAGTGGCAGGTCGCAATGAGATCACAACTTGCGGTCCGTGATGGGTCCCGGTGGGTTACTTCGGGGCCGGGGCGGGCTTGTCGCGCTGCATGCGCTGCATGCGATCGCGCATCTGGTCTTCGCGCATCTTCATGCGCTGGGCCAGCTTGGTGCGCTGCTCGGGCGTCAGCACCTTGGCGACGTCGATCAGGCCTTGCGTGATGCGGCGGCTGGCCTGGTCGTGCTGGGCCTCGGTCTGCTGGCGCAGCGATTCGACGGCGGCGGTGTCGATGGTCGGGGCGGCCAGCAGCTGCAGGCCCTTCTCGTGCAGGCCCTTGGCCGATTCGTGCTGGGTCTTCAGGTCGGCGGCCGCGGCCTGCACGATCTGCTTGATCTGGGTGCGCTGCGCCTCGCTGGCGCCGACGCCGTCGAGCATGTGGTCGACCATGCGGTTGAGTTGCTCGGGCCGGCCCATGAACATGCCCGGGCCGCCCATGCCGGCGTGGTGCATGCGGGGACCGTGGCTGAAGCCGGGGCCGGGAGGTGCGTTCTCGGCCCACGCCGAGAGGGCCAGCGTGCCGGCCACGGCCAGCAGCATGCCGCCCAGCAGGCGTTTGATGCCGCGCGGCTTGTCCTGGGGCAGCGCGTCGAAAGTGCTCACGTCGCTCATCGTCTTCTCCAACAAGACCCGCGGGAGGTGGGTCGATGGAATGAATGGTCGCGGGCGGGGGTGAAGCGGGATTGGCTGGGGGGTAAAGATCTGTGAATGGTTTGCGGGCGATCCGGCATGCGGCCAGTCGGGACTGGTTTTTTATACAGTATGATCGTGCAGCAGTTGCCACTGCCAACTTGATCCCGCCAGCGGTCCCCTCCAAGGCCGCTGGCTTTTTTTTGCCCTGGCGTGCCTCAGCCGGCGGCCTTGCCCGCCACCAGCACCGGCTCGGCGCGCCAGGCCTGCGGGAACAGGCGCTTCAGGTCGTCGAGCTTGGGCAGGTCGTTGAAGACGATGTACGGCTGCCGCGGGTTGCGGGCGAGGTAATCCTGGTGGTAGGCCTCGGCCGGGAAGAAGCGGCGGCCGGGTTCGATGCGGGTCGCGATCGGCGCCTTGAAGGCGTGGGCCTTGTCGAGCTGTTCGACATAGGCGCGTGCGGTGCGGGCCTGGTCATCGTTGGCGGGGAAGATCGCCGAGCGGTACTGCGTGCCGGAGTCCGGCCCCTGGCGGTTGAGCTGCGTGGGGTCGTGCGCCACCGAGAAGTAGATCTGCAGCAGCTGGGCGTAGCTGACCTGCTTCGGGTCGTAGGTGACCTGTACCGCCTCAGCATGGCCGGTGGAGCCGCTGCCGACCGATTCGTAGACGGCGGAGGACGCCTCGCCGCCCGCGTAGCCGGAGACGGCGTTGGTGACACCCTTGACGTGCTGGAAGACGGCCTGCACGCCCCAGAAACAGCCGCCGGCGAGGACGGCGGTTTCGGTGGGGGCGGTGGCAGCGGCCGCGGTGGCGGTGGGCGTGAACGGCGGCACGAGCCGGGCTTCACCGCCCATGCCGCCGGCCATCGCGGAGAGGGTCATCACCGCCCCGGTGCCGACGAGCAAGGCGGCAATGGTGAGCAAGCGGCGGCGGGGTGGGCGAGAGGGGGTGGTCATCGAAACGCTCCTGGAGGGTCGTGTCGGGCTGGGTCGTGCCCCGCCGGGCGAACCTTACGCTTCGGCGGGAAACGCCACCAGACAGCAGCGACGGCGAGCCCGAACACAGAGTACGCCACGGTGAACACCCATGGCGGCGCATCCCAGAACAGGACGGACTGCAGCCAGTGCTCGATGAAGCCGCCCGAATAGGTCGAGACCTTGGCCTGGGCACGCAGCCACATCTCGAGCGTGGTCAACGGGCACTCGATGCCCCACCATGATTCGGCGACGACGATGCCGATGGTGCCGACGTGCACCAACCTGAACCAGAGCGAGTTCACCGTGCGCCAGCCGCGCAGGTTGCCGACGACGATCAGCACCAGGCCGCCGACGACGAACAGCACGATGGCGATGTGCAGCAGGAGCACGGCGTTGGCAAGCAATTGATACGGCATGGGGCTGTCATTCTGAGTGGTGCAATTCGTGCTTGGCATTGAAGCACCAACAATTGCAGGGAGGATTGCCATGTCGAATCGATTTGGAAAGCTGGTGGCCGCAGCCACCCTCGGGACGGCCTTGTCCGTGAGCTCGTTCGGCGCCACGGCCGCCGAGCTCTCCGACCTGTTCGGCACCTGGACGGGGAGCTGGCTCTTCGGTTCGATGTACGGCGGACCGAGCAACCCCGTTCCCACCAGCCCGCTGTTCACCCGCCCGGTGACCATCGACCTGGACTCGTTCGATGCCCAGGCAGGCCTCTACGGCCATGTGTTCATCGAAGGCGCGGTCGTCGGCAACGTGACCTCCCTGTCGGTGGTCGGCAACGCGGTGACGATGGAGGTGACGCACCCCAGCATCGACCTGACGCGCCCCACGGCGTATTTCTTCGGCACGCTGGGCGACCACTCGCTGATCGGCGACTACGACCTGCGCGGGTACCTGTATGGCAACACCGAGTGGCGCGGCACGATGACGCTCGCTTCATCGGTGCCCGAGCCCGCCATGGCGATGCTGTTGGGTTTGGGACTCGTGGGTGTCGTGTTGCAGGCGCGGCGGCGTCGGTCGGCCGAAGCTCAGGTCTGACGCAGGGCGCCGGTGCTGCGCCAGCGCCTCGCATACGGCAACGCGAACATGTAGAGGCCGCTGAACAGCAGCAGGAAGAGCGGGAGCAGCGGCGAGTAGGTCACCCACGCGGGCGGCTCGCCGCGGGCTCGCACGATGAAGTTGGCGACGACCGTCAGCGTGAAGGCCATCGACAGCCAGCGGTGGGACTGGCGGATCCAGTGGCTCCACCTGGGAGCGAGTTCTGCGTGGTGACTCGTGAGTTCGATACCGTGGCACATGTGATCTCCTTGGTTTGAGCCCCACGTTTGTATCGTTCACGGTGAGCCGGCGCTTCTCCGAAACTGCGGAAGTGGCTCAATCCGGCAAGCCCCAGTCGAACCGATACGAGTGCGCGCCGCCCTCGCCGATGACGACCTCCATGCGCCCCGAGAGCCCGGCCAGCGCGCCGGTGCCCGAGCCCGGCACGACGGTGATCGACTGCTGCGGCACGCCGGCGGCCATCGTCGAGCTGTGCTGCAGCACGAAGCTGCCCTCGCGGCCGGCGAGCGTGCCGCGCACGAGCTCGAGCGCGACGTAGCCACCGGAGGTCATCGCGGCATCGCGCCACGAGAGCATCTCGCCCTGGCTCGTGGCCTCCAGCTCGCCGTGGAAGCGTTTGTCGATCGACATGCGGCCGAGGCCTGCGGGTGCGGCCACGTCGCTGAGCGGCTGCAGCGCGAGCTTGACGTCGAACGGGCCGGTGGCATGGTGGCGTGAACTCATGGGGATCTCCTGTCGAGGGGAAGACACCGCCGCGCAGGCCGCCAGGGCGAGCGCAACGAAGGGTGCGGAGGCGCGGTGGAGGGACATGGCATCATCGTCCGGACTTGGCAATGCCCGCATTGGAATGCCCACTCCCGCGCTGACGATTGGAAAAACGCGACGCCCGGTCGCGCAGCAGGCGCGCGGCGTGCTGCACCGTGTCGCCGACGGCGCCTTCACGCACGAGCGGGCCGCGCCGACTCCTGGGCTTGCGGACACCATCGAGCACTTCTGGCGCGTGCGCTGGCGCCTTGCCGGCCAGCCGCCCCAGGTGCAGGAGACGCTGCCGCACCCGAACGTGCACATCGTCATCGAGCCCGGCCGCATGGCCGCCCACGGCGTTCACACCGGCCGCTGGACGACCTTGCTGGAGGGCGACTCGCAGGCCTTCGGCATCAAGTTCCGCCCCGGCGCTTTCCGCGGCGTCCTGCAGCGGCCGGTGTCCGAGCTGGCCGACCGCCACCTGCCGCTGGCGGAGCTGTTCGGCGACGCTGCGCGCGTGCTGGCCGACGTGCTCGGGCACGAGGACATGGCCGACGCCATGGAAACCGCCGAGCGCTTCCTCGCGCCCCGCGTGCCCATGCCCGACCCGCAGGCGCTGCTGGCGGCACGCATCGTCGATTCGATCGTCGACGACCGCGAGCTCGTCGCGGCCGCCGACCTCGCCGAACGCCACGGCTTGACGTTGCGCGCGCTGCAGCGGTTGTTCGCCGAGTACGTGGGGGTCGGCCCCAAATGGGTGATCCAGCGCTACCGGCTGCATGAGGCCGTCGCTCGCGTGCAGGCCGGCGAGCCCGTCTCGTGGGCTGCGCTGGCACAGGACCTCGGCTACTTCGACCAGGCGCATTTCATCGCGGACTTCCGCAAGCTCGTCGGTCGTACGCCGGCTGACTATGCGACGGCGGTCAAGGTCCAACGCATACCCACTCAACAGGAATCCTGAAGATGACGGCATCGACTCCCACGCTGTACCAGTGGCTCGGCGGCATCGATGCGCTGAACCGGCTGACCACGCGCTTCTACGAGCGCGTCGCACAGGACGACTTGCTCGCGCCGGTGTTTGCGCACATGGGCGCGGAGCACCCTGCGCACGTGGCCGCCTTCCTCGCGGAGGTGCTGGGCGGCCCGGCGACCTATTCGGCGGCACACGGCGGCCACCCGCACATGATTCGCCAGCACCTGAACCGGCACCTGACGCAGGACAAGCGCCGGCGCTGGGTGGAGTTGCTGCTGTCGACCGCCGACGAACTCGGCATGCCCGATGATCCCGAGTTCCGCTCGGCACTCGTGGGCTACCTGGAGTGGGGATCGCGCCTTGCGGTCATCAACTCGCAACCGGGGGCGAGCGTCGATCCTGATGCGCCGATGCCGAAGTGGGGGTGGGGCGAGGTCAAGGGGCCGTATGTGGGTGGATGAGCGGCACACACGACCCGTCAGGGCAAGTGCGAGAACCGCAGTGACTTCCTTCGTTCACATTGATCTGCCGATCTTCATCGGAAGCGACGTGGCCTGCGGCTACTTCGGATGCGATGTCGAGGTCGAACGCTTGCCGCAAAAGGACGAGCCATTTCCCTGGCCGAAGCCTTGGCTCATTGCATTCCGAGAGCTGTTCGAAGGGCAATCGACCCAGGTCTGGGGCGAAGCCGCCTGGGAGTGGCCGCCTTCGGAGATCCACTTCACGTTGTACGGGCTGGTGTGCGCCGATTGGGACGAGGCGCGTGCGCTTGTCCAGCACATCGAGCGTGTCTCGGGTTCCTTGTTCAACGGGCACGATCGATGGTGGAGCGCCGAGTGTGTGATCTCTGAGCGAGAAGAAGTGCCGCGGCTCGACGAGCCGATCGAAGGAGGCGACGCAGCCATCTTCGAGGTGTCGGTGAATGGGCAGGCCGTCGGCATTGAGTCGGTCGAGCACTTGGGGTGTTGGCTCCATGAGCTTGATGTGCAGAAGGAATTCGAGCTCTGGATCACCGTCAAGGGCGGACCTTCGCTGTGCATGTTGCGCAACGGCGCAGATGCGTTCCTGATGTATGCCAGGGAGGCAGGAGACAGCGGATTCACGTCGATCGGGAATGGCGACGCGCCAGGCGAGGTTCAGTATCGGTTAAGCAATGGCCAGATCGACGAGCATCCGCGCTCGTGGTCCATCGACGTCGAACAAGGCTACAAAGCCATCGCGTACTTCTACGTCAACGACGGCGCCCGCCCCGCCTGGATCCATTGGTCACCCAATTGAATCGGACGACGTGCATCCGCCCATCTCAAATCGCCTGCTCATGCCCAAAACCTTGCGGCCATACATGGTTGTCCGCGTAGTCGCGATCCGCGGTGATCGCTTCACCGGCCGGAAGGTCTTTTACAGCCGCCATCCGCGCGTGGGCGACACCGGAGCTGTCCTCGATGTGTACGAGAAGCCGGCGCTCGCCTATGAAGTGGAATGCTCCGATCCAGCCACAGGCACGACCATTTGGCTTGAAGCCATGTACCCGGACGAAATCGAAGCATGCCCGGATGAACCATCGGTTCCCTAGTTTGGCGGCGGCGTCTTGGAAAGCGCCGATCGCCGAAGGCCTCATCGAGCGGACATTTCGTGCGCGGTCCAAGCTGGCTACAGAGGATCGAATGGGCCGGCGCAATCCTTGAGCCGGGCCAACTCGACGTTCTGAACGACATCCCATCGCCGCCACGAGTAGTGAATCAGCGTGACGCCGGTCGGATGCATCGGCCGGCTCCCTTCGCCGACCTGGATGATGGCCGTGCCGGCACTCGGCAGGAAGCTGTGCAGGCTCGACACCCACCGGCGATTCGGGTGCGCGCCCTGGAACTGCTCCTCCGTGATGACGGCGGTTTGAGCCCATCCTGTCGGCGTTCTGGCCTCGAGTGCCAGGGCATGGAAGTCCATGCCGTCTTCGCCGCGCTTGACACCGCGCAGCGCCAGGCGGCTGTCTCCCGTCAGAGAGTTCAGCTCCTCGATGGTGACGATGTCGCCGTTCATCTGCGGCCTGCTTCGCGTGATCGGGCTTTGCGCACATGGGTCTCCTGGCGGTAAGGCTCGAGCATGCCTTGAAGGTCGGGAACGGCCAAGATGCGAGCCCGCAATGGCGTCGTTCCGTGCATGTCCTGGTCCGATCAGGCGCCCCGGCTCACCAGCGTCGGGGTGACGCCGAGCAGCCGGCGCATGCAGCGCGCCATGTGACTCTGGTGTGCGAAGCCTGCCTCGAGCGCGACCTCACTGGGCGGCATCTCGCCACCACGCAGCAGTGACACCGCGCGCTCGACACGCCGCTGAACGACGAACTGGTGCACCGGCACGCCGGTGCTGCGCTTGAACACCGTCTTCAAGTGCGACGCACTGATTCCCGCCACCTCGGCGAGCCGCGCGAGCGAGAGGTCGGCAGCGACGTGTGCGTCGATGTGCTCCACCACCCGGCGCAGCTGGTGCGGCGACAGCGGCGCCGGCTCGCGCCGCGCGGTGGCAGCCGAGTGGCCGAGCAGGTGCACCGCCAGCGCAATGCCCAGGGAGTCCGCGAACAGGCGGCCGCTCGGCGAGCCGGCCAGGCGGTCGGCATCCAGCGCCCACGCGATGTGCTCGATGCGGGCATCGCGGAACTGATGCCGCGGTGCGAGTGCCGCACGGCTCTCGGGCAGACGCATCTCATCCGCGGCCCGTCGCAGCAGCGCGTGCGGCAGGTGCAGCGTCAACGTGCTGCCCGCGTCGTGCTCCTCCCAGGCGTCGGACATGCCGGCCGGGACGATATCGATCTCGCCACGCCGGGCGACGAAATCGCGCATGCGGCAGGTTCCGCGCACCGGTGGGCCGGCATGCAGCTTGACGCGATGGTCGGCGATGGGCGCCCAGGCCGCAGGGCCCGGCAAGGTGGCAAGGCGCTCGACCCGCAAGTTCATCACCATCGTGTTCCTTCCTCGGGCGGCAGCGTCTGAACGTGTCCGGGAAACATCCGTTCGTGAGCGACGGCCGCCATGCGTCGGCCGCATTCTTGCCCCGCAGGCGCGCTGTGCGCTTGCCCGGCGCACAGCCGGCTTACTGCCAACGAGGACTCTATGGATGTGACCGTGATGGGATTGGGAATGATGGGATCGACGCTGGCGCAGTTGCTGCTGCGTGCCGGCCACCGCGTTCACGTGTGGAACCGCAGCGCGGCCAAGGCGGACGCCCTGGTGCGCGAAGGCGCGCTGCGCACCGCCAATGCGGCAGCGGCGGTGCGAGCGGCCGAGATCGTCGTCATCTGCGTGCACGACTACGCGGCGGCCGACAGCTTTCTGCGCGATGACAGCGTGGCGAGCGGTCTCGCGGGCCGCGTCGTCGTGCAACTGACGACCGGCAGCCCGCACGACGCGCGCGATGGCGAGGCTTGGGTGCAGAGGCACGGCGGCGCCTATGTCGACGGTGCGATCCAGGCGGCCCCCGGCCAGATGGGAACTGCGGACACACCGATCCTCGTGTCTGGCGCGAACGACGCCTACCGTCGCGCCGAACCGGTGCTGCGACTGTTCGGAGGCGGCCTGGTCTACCTGGGAGAGCCGGCAGGGGCTGCGGCCACGATGGACCTGGCGACGCTGTCGTACGTCTACGGTGCCGTCATCGGCTTCCTGCACGGAGCGCGCGTTTCCGAAGTGGAAGGCATTGGCGTTGACGCGTACGGCGAGGTCGTCGCACGAATCGCACCGGGCTTCGGCGACTTTCTCAAGCACGAGGGGAAGATGATCCATGAGGGGCACTTCGAGGTGACGCAGAGCCCGATGACGATTTCGATCGAGGCCGTGGAGCGCATGCTGCGGGCGGCGACCGATGCGGGGATCAATGCGGAGTTTCCTGCGTTCGCGGCGCAGCTCCTGCGGCGTGCGGCGGCGGCAGGGCTGGAGACTGAGGAATTGGCGGCGTTGATCAAGGTGCTGCGGGTGGCGTCGTAGCGGCATATCTTTTTCAGAATCTTCTGGACCAACAACCAACGCAAAGGCAAAAAGCCCCGAACCAGACGGTCGGGGCTTTCGTGCGTTGGGAGGGTGTCTTCCGAAGAAAACTCGGAAAAGCGCACGATGCGCATTCCCCAACTCATTCCCCAAACCTCATCCCTTATGACTGTCCGTCGTCTTCCTCATCGGAGGCTTGACCGAGCGACATGTTCTCCAGTGACTGGCGATCCAGGTGTGCACGAAGCACCTTCATTGCTGCGTCAAATCGAGACTGCCCGCCGCCGGACACCAAGTGCTGGGCCTTCAGCTTGACGCGATTGACTTCGTGGATCCAGGCATGGCCTGCTGCCTTCTGCTCCTGGGTGAGATCCAAGCAGTAGTTGAAGCTGGTCGCATCAACGTAGAACTGCATCAAAGCAGCAGCCTCAGCGCCGCTCAGCGTCCCGTCACTCAACAGAGCCGGCAATGCTGTCTGCTTCCCGTGTAGCGGAAGACGATACGCGGGCACCCTCACCTTTCCACGAAGGTAGATCGCCGCTTGTCGCTCTGCGATGAGCACGTCAGCTGCAATCGTAAGCAGATGCCCATTCTTCGCCGCTTTGCGCTGCCGACGGCCCTGGACGATCGGAAAACCCACCGCCACGATCAGGGCAAGTATTGCGCCCCAAGCCTGCACCCACCCGGCGCACGAGTTGAGGTCCGTGCCGATAGCGCGGCAAACACATTCCAATTTGGACATGGCTTCAGCGTACACCTGCTGTTGAGGTTCAGTCACTTCAGCCTGACTCGCTCGTGGCTGCCGGAATACACCCCCTAGGGGGCGCCAGGAACTAGATAGCGATCGGGGTTCCCCTGGGAGGACCCAACAGGGGGTGGGTGCAATCGGCAAATTGCCTGCTCAACTCTTTTCGCTGCGGACGCTAAGGACGAGCACCCGAATCTGCCGCTAATCCGCATAGTTGCCAGGTTCGCGCGTCCTCGGAGCGCCTGCGGACAATCGACCAACGACTGAGGCTGGTGAGGGCAAACTGCATCCGTCGCTCCATCGCATTCATTGGGAACCTTGCATTCCGTCAACGCTCGGTCCCCGAGCACTCCACGGCGCGAAGAGAACTGCCCCCGCCCCGCAGCGGCCGGAACAAGACGTCTCTTTGACTCCCTGCAAACCCCATGTGCTCAGGCGCCTTCGCTGCCTAGACTCAACGCGCCAAGTTGATCCCGGGGGAGCCATGACTTTTCTCAATGCATGCCTGCTCTATGGGGCATTCTCAGCGGCGGAGCTGTACTTTTTCCTCATGCAACGTGCAGCCCTTGAGCTGAGTCGCACCTATGACGTTCCGCCGCCTGTCGGACGCCAAATGCTCCCGCTCTGGTACGGGCTTGTATGGCCCATCAAAGTTGCTCGGTGGGTGTCCCTCTACTTCGTCTGGAGCACAGGCGGGTGGGTGGCTCTCGCCGTGGCTTGGGCGATTCCGTTCGGAATCTCAATGGTGATACCTGTGCCCTTCAAACACTTTGTGCGCATGTTCCATCACAAAGTTGTGAAAGACATAGTTGCGAAGGCGGCAGGCCACGCAGGTCCAACTGAAGGACTTCACGCGACGCAGCTACTTGCATTGATCAACGACGCAGAACAAAAGCTACAGGCATGAACCCTTTCACTGGAGATACTTGAGCCAGCGCAGGCTCAGCCCCGGTTGCAATTCTCGGCGCGAAAGCAGCAGCGCCCCACCCTACTGCGGCGGATCAGACTTCGGCCCGGGATAACGGGCTGGCGCACTTCCGCCTGCGTGTGGCATCCTCGCCCCACGTAAATTGCCCCCATGCCAACGGGAGAGAAACGAAAATGAATGGCGCCGCTTCATCCGCTTCTTCGCCATCATCTGCAGCTTCTGCTGTGGCATCGACCGGGGCGTCAGCCCCTCCTGCCACGACTGCTTCTGCTGTTGCAAAAAGCGCTTCATCGCCTTTGACATCGCTTGATCAAGCCATGTGGTCAGCAGTGCCGAGCTTAATTTGGGCGATACTTATTCTCGCAATCCTCGTCTATTTCAGGACCGAGCTATCTCTACTCGTTAGAGCGCTGGTATTCCGCGTACGAGATGGTGCTGCATTCAAGGTCGCTGGGCTGGAGATTGGGGCCGCTTCCGGTCTAGTCGCTAGACCCGGCGACTTTTCAAAGGAAGACACGAGAGTGGGAGTCCGAGCGGATAACGGCACACGCCGGGCGCGCCGCGACGGCGAGTACATAAACACTCGGGGTGTCATGCTGGTGCACCGCCTTCAGCGATCCACTAATGACGGCCAACTATATGATGTACTCATATACGTCATTCCTCACAAGTCCTCCTTGGCTGGCGTGGTAACGGTAGAGTATTTCTTTGGAAGCTACTGGGGGAATAAGATTTATCCGTCAATTGACAGAAGTCGTGGGTTCCCCGTTGTAACTTCCGCCTATGGCCCATTCCTGTGCACAGCAAAGATTATTTTCAACGACGGAGATTCGACTTTTGTATCGCGGTACATCGATTTCGAGATGGGCAACTGTGCACCCTCTGCGTCAGTGTCGAAGTGACCGTTAGTGCGAAGACTGGGCGACAAAGAAGAACGTAGCCGCCTTCTCAAAGTCGGCTTCCTGCGGAGACTGATGCGCACCTCACAGCGTCTGCGCGGCTGGAGGTCATTCCAGTCCAGGCCTTCGAAGCCATTCCGCTTGCACGTCGACCGGCCTATCCGCGTTTCAATCGCTTCTGCCTTCGAGAGCGCTTCGGGTGAAAGCATTCGTGACGGTGACCTGCCAACACCCAATCGCTGAGTCGAGTCGCCTCATCGCTCAACAACTGCAGTGAAGTGATCCCCAGGCGCCGCAGCGCCCCTTGCCGAACCGGATCAAGCAACGGCGGCGCATCGTCCTCACTGCTATAGCCATCCCGCTCGAGTACGCACATCACCGCGCGCACGCCGTCGGTCACGTCAATGACCTTCTCGATCAGCTGATTGAGCGGTCGGGCTTCGATCTGCAGGCAATCAGTCTTCGGGTCGGTCCAGCGAAACGGCTGGAACAGTGGCGCATGTGTTTCGCCGTCCCCGATAGCTGGGGCGTCGTCACGATCGAGAACACGGCGGGACTTCGATCTGTTGCCAGGCATCTGCACTTCCCTTCCATCAAAGGACACCAACGCTGGCGTCGGTCTTGCGAATCCCGAAATGGGATATTCCAAAACGGGATTTAACGTCGGCCACGTGATTCGTGCCCCGACCAACTCCGCCTATGAAAACCTGCGCCGCTTGCTCACTCAAGCGCGCCTGGACGCAGAGCTGACCCAAGCTCAGGTCGCCACCCGCCTCAATCGCCCGCAGTCCTTCGTGTCGAAGTACGAAAGCGGAGAACGCCAGTTGGACGTGATCGAGTTCCTGGCGATCTGCAAAGCGATCGGCGTCGAGCCGTCACCCATCATCGAATCGCTGACGTAGCCCCAAAACAAAAAGCCCCGAACCATCCGGTCGGGGCTTTCGTCTTCTGGCGGAGAGGGTGGGATTCGAACCCACGGTACCTTGCGGTACGCCTGATTTCGAGTCAGGTACATTCGACCACTCTGCCACCTCTCCTGAAACTGGGGCTTCGGCGGGTCTACTGGGCCGAGTCGCGGATTCTAGCCCAGGAAAAGGGCCGTTCCGCCCTCCCCTCAGCCTTTCAGCACCGTTTGCCCGCCCAGATAGGGCCGCAAAGCCTCCGGAACCGTGACGGATCCGTCAGCGTTCTGGTGGTTCTCCAGCACCGCCACCAGCGTGCGGCCCACCGCCAGGCCCGAGCCATTCAAGGTGTGCACCAGCTCGTTCTTGCCCTGCGCATTCTTGAACCGCGCCGGCATGCGCCGCGCCTGGAAGGCCTCGCAGTTCGAGCACGAGCTGATCTCGCGGTAGGTGTTCTGCGCCGGCAGCCACACCTCCAGGTCGTAGGTCTTGGTCGAGCCGAAGCCCATGTCGCCCGTGCACAGCGCCACCACCCGGTACGGCAGCTCCAGCAGCTTCAGCACCGCCTCGGCATGGCCCACCATCTCTTCCAGCGCCTCGTAGCTCTTCTCGGGGTGCGTTATCTGCACYATCTCCACCTTGTCGAACTGGTGCTGGCGGATCATCCCGCGCGTGTCGCGCCCCGCGCTGCCCGCCTCGGAACGGAAGCACGGGCTGTGCGCCGTCAGCTTGATCGGCAGCACGCTCTCGGCCAGCACCTCGCCGCGCACGCTGTTCGTCAGCGAGATCTCCGAGGTCGAGATCAGGTACTGCTCGGCCTGCGTCTCGTCGCCGCCGCGGCTCACCCAGAACATGTCCTCCTTGAACTTCGGCAGCTGCCCGGTGCCTTCCAGCACCTCGCGGTTGACGATGTACGGCGTGTAGCACTCGGTGTAGCCGTGCCGCTGCGTCTGCACATCGAGCATGAACTGCGCAAGCGCCCGGTGCAGCCGCGCAATCGGCCCGCGCAGAAAGCTGAAGCGCGAGCCCGAGAGCTTCGCGCCGGTGTCGAAATCCAGCCCCAGCGGCGCGCCCACGTCCACGTGGTCCTTCACCGAGAAGTCGAACGTGCGCGGCACGCCCCAGCGCCGCACCTCCAGGTTGCCCGATTCATCGGCGCCTTCGGGCACGCTCGCATGCGGCAGGTTGGGCACGCTCATCAGCATCACCGAGAGCTCCGCCTGGATCGCCTCCAGCCGCTCGCCCGAGGCCTTCAGCTCATCGGCCAGGCCCGCCACCTCGGCCATCACCGCCGAGGTGTCTTCGCCCTTGCCCTTCAGCATGCCGATCTGCTTCGACAGGCTGTTGCGCTTGGCCTGCAGCTCTTCGGTGCGGGTCTGCAGCGTCTTGCGCTCGCCTTCCAGCGATTGGAACTGCGCGACGTCGAGGTACGGTTGCGGCGACTTGCGCTTCTCGAGCAAGGCGACGACGCTGGCCAGGTCTTTGCGCAGCAGGTTGATGTCGAGCATGGGGGTCTCTTCTTGTGGCTATTTGAGGGAATTCAGATCTCGGCCATGGACTTGTCGCCCAGGCCCTTGGGCAGCGGGAAATGCGTGGTCTCGATCACGCCCGGCATCTTGCGCACCGACACCGCTCCCAGGCTGCGCAACCGCTCGATCACCTGCTGCACCAGGATGTCGGGCGCCGAGGCACCCGCCGTCAGCCCCACGCGCCGCTTGCCGTCGAACCACTGCGCCTGCAGGTCCTCGGGCTGGTCGACCATGTAGGCATCGGCACCGAGCCGCTCGCCGAGCTCGCGCAGGCGGTTGCTGTTCGAGCTGGTCGGGCTGCCGACGACGATCAGCACGTCGACCTGCGGCGCCAGCACCTTGATCGCATCCTGCCGGTTCTGCGTGGCGTAGCAGATGTCCTGCTGCTTCGGCTCGCGCACCAGCGGAAACCGCTTCTTCACCGCCGCCAGGATCTCGGCCGCATCGTCCACCGACAGCGTGGTCTGCGTCACCACCGCCAGCTTGTCGGCCTGCGCCACCTGCACGCGCCCGACATCGGCCACGTCTTCCACCAGGTAGATGCCTTCGTTGAGCTGCCCCATCGTGCCCTCGACCTCGGGGTGCCCCTTGTGGCCGATCATGATGAAGTCGTAGCCCTCCTTGTGCAGCTTGGCCACCTCCACGTGCACCTTGGTCACCAGCGGGCAGGTGGCATCGAACACGCTGAAGCCGCGCTGCGCCGCCTCTTGCCGTACCRCCTGCGACACGCCGTGCGCGCTGAACACCAGCGTGGCACCCGGCGGCACGTCGGCCAGGTCCTCGATGAAGATCGCGCCCTTGGCCTTCAGGTCGTTGACGACGTAGGTGTTGTGCACGATCTCGTGGCGCACGTAGATCGGCGAGCCGAATTTCTTGATCGCGCGTTCGACGATCTCGATCGCGCGGTCGACCCCGGCGCAAAAGCCGCGCGGCTCGGCCAGCAGCACTTCGTCCAGCGTCTGGGTCGTCATGTGGTTCGCGCTCATCACAGCACCCCGATCAGTTGCACTTCGAAGGTCACCGGCTGGCCCGCCAGCGGGTGGTTGAAGTCGAACAGCAGCCAGTCGCTGCCCACCTCGCGCACGACGCCGGCATACGAGGCCTGGCCGTCGGGCGTCGGGAACTGCACCACGTCGCCCAGGTGGTACTGCTCGTCGGGGTCGCCCAGCTCGTGCAGCAGCGCGAGCTTCACACGCTGCAGCATCTCGGGGTTGCGCTCGCCGAAGGCCTCTCCGGCCGGCAGGTCGAACGAGGCCCGGGTGCCCTCGGCCAGGCCCATCAGGCGCGCTTCCATCGCCGGCGAGAGCTCGCCGCTGCCCAATGACAGCGTGGCCGGCTTCTCGGCGAAGGTGTTGATCAGGTCGACGCCGTCGGGGCCGGCCAGTCGGTAGTGCAGGGTCAGGAACGATCCCTGTTGAACGTGGGTCAAGGCAAATCCTGGTTCGATAGACTGGGCCCAATTTTAGGTGCGGCGCCCCGCCGCGTCGCCGGACCATGCCCATGCTGCTCAAAGACCTGCCTGCCGACGCCCGTCCGCGTGAAAAACTGCTGGCCCGCGGCCCGCAGGCCCTGGCCGATGCCGAGCTGGTCGCGCTGCTGCTGCGCACCGGCGTCAAGGRCGATTCGGTGCTGGGCCTGGCGCAGCGCCTGCTCGACGATTTCGGGGGGCTCACCGGGCTGCTGCGGGCCGATCCGCAGGCGCTGCAGCGCATCAAGGGGCTCGGCCCCGCGAAGCTGGCGCAGGTCAGCGCGGTGCTCGAGCTGGCGCGCCGCTCGCTCGGCCAGCAGATGGCCGAGCGGCCGGTGCTCGACAACGTCATCCTCGTCAAGGACTACCTGCGGCTGCAGCTCGGCGGGCGCGGCCACGAGGTGTTCTCGGTGCTGTTCCTCGATGCGCAGAACCGGCTGATCCAGATGGAGGAGATGTTCCGCGGCTCGCTCACGCAGGCCAGCGTCTACCCGCGCGAGGTGCTCAAGCGCGCGCTGCAGCTGCATGCGGCCGCGGTGATCCTCGCGCACAACCACCCGTCGGGCTCGGCGCAGCCGTCGCGCTCCGACGAGATGCTGACGCAGACGCTGAAGTCGGCGCTCGCGATGATCGACGTGCGCGTGCTCGACCACCTGGTGGTCGGCGACACCGAGGTGGTCTCGTTCGTGGAGCGAGGCCTGCTGTGAGCCTGCGCAGCCTGCAGGACCTGGGCGACATCCGCGAGGCGCTGAAGCGCGCCGAGCGCGAGGCCGCCGAACAGGCAGCCCGGGCCCGCGAGGAAGAAGCCCGCCGGCTGCGCGAGGCCAACCTGTTCTCCAACAGCGTCGGCCGCGTGCAGCCGGTGGCCCCGAGCGGCCGCCGCCACGCGGTGCCCACGCCGCCCTCGCCCGAGCCGCGCCAGCGCGAGCTCGATGAGGAGCGCGCGTTGTACGAATCGCTCTCCGACGAGTTCGATCCGGTCACGCTGCTCGAGACCGACGACCAGCTGTCCTACCGCCGCCCCGAGATCGGCATCGACGTGCTGCGCAAGCTGCGCCGCGGCGGCTGGGCCATCCAGGGCGAGGTCGACCTGCACGGCCTGCGCCGCGATGCCGCCCGCGAGCGGCTCACCGCCTTTGTCCACGACGCCGTGCACACCGGCCTGCGCTGCGTGCGCGTCGTGCACGGCAAGGGCAACGGCTCGCCGGGCCGCGAACCGGTGCTGAAGGGCAAGGTGCGCAGTTGGCTGATCCAGAAGGCCGACGTGCTCGCCTTCGTGCAGGCGCGCGGCGACGAAGGCGGTCACGGCGCGGTGATCGTGCTGCTGCGCGCGCTGCGTTAGAGCTTGTTCACACTGCGTCATGCTGCGTCACGATCTGGCGTGCTTCGTCGCATGCGCGTCGGGTCGTAAGCAAGGCAACAAATGCCACGCACCCCGTCATCCCCCTAACCCGTGGGAGGCAGGTTACAGCGCAGGAGGCTAGGGCCTCGGCGCCCTCCTCGACAGCTCACGGGGAGGGCATCCGAAAATTTCTGAAAGCGCTGTCAAGAATCGGCTTGTCAACCCCGTTTCACCGATGGTTGCATGTCGATCGGTATGAACTTTGCACGGTTTTGACCACAACGCGCATTCGTGATCGCGATAGGCGCAACCTACAAGGAGGTCAGACCGTGTCCCGACAATCCCGAGCATTCGATTCGTCCACCCATCGCCTGCTGGTGCCGCTGGCATCGGTGGCCGTGCTGCTCGCCGCCTGCGGCGGCGGCAACCAGCAGAGCGCCGATGCGCAGGCCGCTGCTGACCAGCAGGCCGAGGCTGCCACGGCCGCCGCAGTCGACACCTCCGCGATCTGCTTCTACGAACACATCAACTACCAGGGCGCGAGCTTCTGCGCCGGTGCCGACTCCACCTGGATCGGCTCGGCCTGGAACGACCGCGTCTCGTCGGTCAAGGTGAAGGCGGGCTACAAGGTCCAGCTGTTCCAGCACATCAACTACGGCGGCAGCTCGGTGACGCTGACGGCCGACACCGCGAACCTGGTGTCGCTCGGCTTCAACGATGCCGCGTCGTCGCTGAAGGTCACCGCGCCCACCACGACCACCCCGCCGACGGGCACGTCGCCGGTGTCGGGCATCCAGGTCGCGCAATCGCTGCTGTTCAACAGCGACGACAGCGCGCTGGTGCTGGTCTCGGGCAAGGCCGCGCTGGTCAAGGTCAACGTCACGAGCGGCGCCACCGGCGGCACCAAGCCGAGCGGCACGCTGCGTGTGACGAGCGCCAACGGCAGCACCCGCGACATCCTGCTGACGGCACCCACCGGCGCGCTGCCGGCCAACGTGCCGGCCGTGCCGAGCTTCACCGATTCGTACACCGCCACCGTGCCGGCCGACCTGGTCAAGACCGGCGTGAAGTTCACCGCGCTGATCGGCAGCAGCGCCGGCACGACGATCACGCCGCGCGTCGGCGGCGGCACGCCGATGAAGTTCGT
>NZ_JBFUFQ010000032.1:0-40180 GCF_056403355.1 Rhizobacter sp. P2_H3
ACGCTGCTGCTGTACGCCGGCAGCGACCGCTGCGTCGCGCCGGCCGGCAGCCGGGCGTTCGCCGCGGCGGCTCCGCAGGCGGTCGTCACGGCGCAGGCGTTCCCGGCGCTGTTCCACGAGATCTTCAACGAGCCCGAGCAGGCGGAGGTGTTCGCCGCGCTGCAGGCCGGGCTGCGACGATTCACTTCGGCAGGACCGTGATCGACTGCGCCGCCGCCGTGGCCAGCACCGTGGCCGGCGCCAGGTTGTCGACGAACTCCAGCCTGAGCTGGTAGCGCCCGGGCGGCGGCTTGATCCACGCCTCGGTCTGTCCACCGGGGAAGTCCAGCGTCTCGGGCTTGGCCCCGTCGCGCAGCGCACTCAGCCGGAAGTGGCCGGTGCCCTTCTCCTGCAGCGCGATGTGCGACACATTCAGCCGCGACGCATGGAAGCGCACCTGCAGCGGCTTGCCGGCCGACGCCTCGGCCACCGGCAGCATCAGCTCGACACCGGGCGCCCCCAGGCTGGCCGGGTCGAGGTCGGCATTCTTCTTCGTCACCGTGATGCGCAACGGCTTGCTGTAGACGAAGTTCGGGATGTGCTTGTCGTCGGCCAGCACCAGGCGCAGCGTGTAGTCGCCGGGCGCCAGCGTCAGCACCGTCTCCATCTGGCCCTTGCCGAAGTGCACATACTGGTCGTTGAAGGGCAGCGGCTTCGAGAAATCGAGCGGCAGCTCGCGGTTGATCAGCAGGTGGTGGTGCCCGGTGCGCGGCTGCGGCTTGGTGATCGGCGCCAGCCCCATGCCGCTGAGGCCGAACTTCAGCACGAACGGTGTCTCGATGCTCGCCCCGGAGCTCAGGTTGCTGAAGTAGGTCTCCTTGACTGCCAGGGGTGACGCGACCACCCAGGGATGCTGCGCCTCCTCGGCATGGCCGACCGCACCGCCCAGCAGCACAGCCGCCATCAGCCCTGCGGCCTGTGTGACGCATTGGTGCATCCCTGTCTCCTCGTGTGTTCTTGTGGATCGGATCAGCATAGCCTGAGGCGCTCGGTTCTACACTCGGCAATTCCCCACAAGGGATTCACTGCTCCAGGAGAACCGGCCATGAACGCTCGCGACCCCAACCTTCCGCTGCAGCCCGACGAAGCCACCGCGATCGCCGAGTTTGCCAACCGCACGTGGGACGAAGAGATCGTCCCGGCGCTGACCGACTACATCGCGATCCCGGCCAAAAGCCCGATGTTCGATGCCGACTGGCAGAAGAACGGGCACCTCGAGCGGGTGGTGCGCGACGCCGCCAGCTGGGTCGAGAGCAAGAAGGTGGCCGGGCTGAAGCTGGAAGTGGTCCGGATCGAAGGGCGCACGCCGGTGATCTTCTTCGAGGTGCCGGCGACCAAGGCCGGCAGCACCGACACCATCTGCCTGTACGGCCACCTCGACAAGCAACCCGAATTCAACGGCTGGCGCAGCGACCTGGGGCCCTGGACGCCGAAGTACGAGAACGGCCTGCTGTACGGCCGCGGCGCCGCCGACGACGGCTACGCGGTCTACGCGTCGCTGACGGCGATCATGGCGCTCGACCGGCAGGGCATCCCGCGCCCGCGCTGCGTCGGCATCATCGAGGCCTGCGAGGAGAGCGGCTCGTTCGACCTGCCGGCCTACCTCGACGTGCTGCGCGAGCGGCTGGGCAACGTGAGCCTGGTCGTCTGCCTCGACAGCGGTGCCGGCAACTACGACCAGCTGTGGCTGACGACCAGCCTGCGCGGCATGGTCAGCGGCGTGCTGAAGGTGGAGATCCTGACCGAGGGCATCCACTCCGGCGATTCCAGCGGGCTGGTGCCGTCGAGCTTCCGCATCCTGCGCCAGGTGCTGGACCGGCTCGAGGACAGCAAGACCGGCCGCCTGCTGCCGGAGAGCTTCCATTGCGAGATCCCCGGCGATCGCCTCGCGCAGGCGAAGGCGACGGCCGAGATCCTCGGCGACGAGGTCTGGAAGCGTTTTCCGTGGGCCTGCGGTGCCGACGGCGGCCCGACGCTGCCCACCACGACCGACCCGACCGAGGCGCTGCTGAACCGCACCTGGCGCCCGACGCTGAGCGTCACCGGTGCCGACGGCTTCCCCGAGCTGAAGAACGCCGGCAACGTGCTGCGTCCGTACACCGCGTTCAAGCTGAGCCTGCGGGTGCCGCCGCTGGTCGACGGCAACGAGGCCGCGATGCAGCTGAAGACGCTGCTGGAGGACAACGCGCCGTACAACGCCCGCGTGACCTTCGCGGCCGATGGCCGGGCCGGTGCGTACGGCGCGAGCGGCTGGAATGCGCCGAGCCTGGCGCCGTGGCTGGAGGATGCGCTGAACAGCGCGTCGCAGGCGCAGTTCGGCGCGCCCTGCGGCTACGTCGGCCAGGGCGGCACGATCCCGCTGATGAGCCTGCTGCAGAAGGGCTTCCCGAAGGCGCAGATGATGGTCTGCGGCGTGCTCGGCCCGAAGAGCAATGCGCACGGGCCGAACGAGTTCCTGCATGTGCCGTACGGGAAGAAGCTGACGGCGGCGGTGGCGCAGGTGATGGCGGCCTGCCCTTGAGGCAAGGCTCGAGGGCCGCGCACGTCATCGCCTGCAGCCTGCTTCTTGCCAACATCGCCCTGGCGCAGCCTCAGGGCGCAGACCCCCAGGCCCTCGATGCGCGACTGGCACCGATCGTGCCGCGCCTGGTCGCCTGGCGCCGCGACATCCACGCCCATCCCGAGCTCTCCGGCCAGGAGGTGCGCACCGCCGCGCTGGTGGCCGAGCACCTGCGCCGGCTGGGCCTGGAGGTGACGACCGGCGTCGGCGGACGCGGCGTGGTCGGCCTGCTGCGCGGCGGGCTGCCGGGGTCGCGCGTGGTCGCGCTGCGCGCCGACATGGACGCGCTGCCGGTGGCCGAGGCGACGAACCTGCCGTTCGCCTCGCAGCAGACCGGCCGCTACCAGGGCGTGCAGACGCCGGTGATGCACGCCTGCGGCCATGACGGCCACACCGCGATCCTGATGGGCGTGGCCGAGCTGCTGGCCGGGCTGCGTGCGCAGGTTCCCGGCCGCGTGAAGTTCATCTTCCAGCCGGCCGAGGAAGGCCTCGCCGACCTGCCGTCGACCGCTGCCGACAGCTGGGGCGCGCGCGCGATGGTCGAGGAAGGCGTGCTCGAGAACCCGAAGGTCGATGCGGTGTTCGGCCTGCACCTCTCTCCGAACCTGGCCTCGGGCACGCTCGGCGTGCGCGGCGGGCCGATGCTGGCCGGTGCCGATTCGCTGCGCATCACGGTGCGGGGCCGCGGCACGCATGGCGGCGCGCCGTGGGGCGGCATCGATCCGATCGTCGTCTCGGCGCAGATCATCACCGGGCTGCAGACCATCGTGAGCCGCCAGCTGAACATCAGCCATGAGCCGGCGGTGCTGAGCATCGCGTCGATCCACGGCGGCAACCGCGAGAACGTGCTGCCTGACAGCGTCGAGATGCGCGGCACGCTGCGCAGCTTCGACGAGGAGATGCGCGAAGAGGCGAAGCGGCGCATCGTGACGACCGCCGAATCGATCGCCGCGGCCAGCGGCGCGCAGGCGAGCGTCAGCTTCGGGCCGGCCACCTATGCCGTCACCGACAACCCGCGCGAGCTGCTCGCGCGGATGATGCCTTCGTTGCAGCGCGCGAGCGGCAACCGCGTGATGGAGCTGCCGAAGATCAGCGCGTCGGAAGATTTCTCGGAGTACCAGAAGCAGGTGCCGGGGCTGTTCTTCATCCTCGGCGCGACGCCGCCCGGCAAGACGCCGCAGAACGCGCCGCCGAACCATGCGCCGGACTTCGATTTCGACGAGGCGGCGTTGCCCCTGGGCGTGAAGGCGCTGGCGACGCTGGCGCTCGACTACCTGGTCAGCCCGTAGTCGTCAGCGGAGCATCGACGCGCCCAGCGCCTCGGCCACCTCGATCCCGTCGACGCCGGCCGACATGATCCCGCCGGCATAGCCCGCGCCCTCACCGGCCGGGTACAGGCCCTTCACGTTCAGGCTCTGCCAGTCCTTGCCGCGCGTGATGCGCAGCGGCGACGAGGTGCGCGTCTCGACGCCGGTGAGCACCGCATCGGGCATCGAGAAGCCCTTGATCTGCCGCTCGAACGCCGGCAGCGCCTCGCGGATCGCCTCGATGGCGTACGCCGGCAGGCTAGTGTGCAGGTCGCCGAGCAGCACGCCCGGCTTGTACGACGGCAGCACGCTGCCGAACTCGCGGGAACGCTGGCCCTTGACGAAATCGCCGACCAGCTGGCCGGGCGCCTCGTAGGTGCCGCCGCCGAGCTCGAAGGCGCGCGACTCGAGCCGGCGCTGGAACGCGATGCCGTCCAGCGGATTGACCGGCCCCGGCGCATCCGGATCCTGCGCATAGTCCTGCGGCGAGATGCCGACGACGATGCCGGCATTCGCGTTGCGCTCGTTGCGCGAGTACTGGCTCATGCCGTTCGTCACGACGCGGCCGACCTCCGAGGTGGCCGCCACCACCGTGCCGCCCGGGCACATGCAGAAGCTGTAGACCGAGCGGCCGTTGGCGGCGTGGTGCACCAGCTTGTAGTCGGCCGCGCCGAGGATCGGGTTGCCGGCGTTCGGGCCGAAGCGTGCGCGGTCGATGATCGACTGCGGATGCTCGATGCGGAAACCGACCGAGAACGGCTTGGCCTCCATGAAGACACCGCGCTCGTGCAGCATCGCGAAGGTGTCGCGCGCGCTGTGGCCGAGCGCCAGCACGACGTGGTCGGCGCGCAGCTGCTCGCCGGACGCGAGCGTCACGCCGCGGATGTGCCGGCCCTCGGGGCCCCCTTCGATGAGCACATCGGTCACGCGCTGCTCGAAGCGGATCTCGCCGCCCAGCGCTTCGATCTCGGCGCGCATCTTCTCGATCATGCTGACCAGCCGGAAGGTGCCGATGTGCGGCTTGCTGACGAACAGGATCTCTTCCGGCGCGCCGGCCTTGACGAACTCGGTCAGCACCTTGCGCGTCAGGTGGCGCGGGTCGCTGATCTGGCTCCACAGCTTGCCGTCGGAGAAGGTGCCGGCGCCGCCCTCGCCGAACTGCACGTTCGATTCGGGGTTCAGGACATTCTTGCGCCACAGGCCCCAGGTGTCCTGGGTGCGCTGGCGCACTTCCTTGCCGCGCTCCAGCACGATCGGCCGCAGCCCCATCTGCGCGAGGATCAGCGCGGCGAACAGCCCGCACGGCCCGAAGCCGACGACCAGCGGGCGCAGGCGACCCGAGCCCTCGAAATCGGCCGGCGCGTGGCCGACGAACTTGTACGAGGTGTCGGGCGACGGCTTGATGTGCGGATCGGTCGCGAAGCGCTGCAGCAGCGCGGCCTCGCCGGCCGGGTCGGCAAGCTCGCAGTCGACGGTGTAGATCAGCACGATGGCGGACTTCTTGCGCGCGTCGTAGCTGCGCTTGAAGACGGTGGCGGACTTCAGCGCGGCATCGGCCAGGCCCAGGCGCTGCAGCACGGCCGGGCGCAGCGCGCCTTCGGCATGGTCGAGCGGCAGCCGCAGTTCGGTGATTCGGAGCATGGGCGCTATTGTCCCGCGGGCTCGGGCTGCTGGGCCGAGCGCAGCTCGTCGAGCGGTGCGTCGTCGATCACGACCTCGTCGTCCTCGCCGCGGTCTGCAGGCAGGGGCTGGTCATGCGCCAGGAAGCCGCCCGACTGGTGCTTCCACAGCAGCGCGTACTGGCCGTCGAGCTGCAGCAGCTCGTCGTGCGTGCCCTGCTCGACGATGCGGCCCTGCTCCAGCACGATCAGCCGGTCCATGCGGGCGATCGTCGACAGCCGGTGCGCGATCGCGATCACCGTCTTGCCTTCCATCAGGTTCAGCAGCTGGTCCTGGATCGCGAGCTCGACCTCGCTGTCGAGTGCCGAGGTGGCTTCGTCGAGCACCAGGATCGGCGCGTCCTTCAGCACCACGCGGGCGATCGCGACGCGCTGGCGCTGGCCGCCGGAGAGCTTCACGCCGCGCTCGCCGACGTGCGCCTCGTAGCCGGTGCGGCCCTTCCAGTCCTGCAGCTCCTGGATGAAGCCGTGCGCCTGCGCCTTGCGCGCTGCCGCTTCGACCTGCCCGGCCGTCGCGTCCGGCCGGCCGTAGCCGATGTTGGCGGCGATCGAGCGGTGCAGCAGCGAGGTGTCCTGCGTCACCAGGCCGATCGCGCCGCGCAGGCTCTCCTGCGTGACGTCGGCGATGTCCTGCCCGTCGATGCGGATGCGGCCCTGCTCCACCTCGTGGAAGCGCAGCAGCAGGTTCACGAGCGTCGACTTGCCGGCGCCCGAGCGGCCGACCAGCCCGACGCGCTCGCCCGGCTTCACGACCAGGTCGAGCTCGTCGAGCACGCGCTTGCCGTCGCCGCGGCCGTAGGTGAAGGTCAGGTGCTCGAAGCGGATCTCGCCGCGCGTCACCTCGAGCGGGCGAGCCCCCGCCTTGTCGACCAGCGTGTGCGGCACCGCGATCGTCTCCATGCCCTCCTGCACCACGCCGACGTTCTCGAAGATGCCGGTCACTTCCCAGCTGACCCAGCCGGCGACGCTCGCGATCTGCCAGGCCAGCGGCAGCGCGGTGGCCACCATGCCGGCGGCGATGTGCCCGTTCGCCCACAGCAGCACGCCGATGGTCGCGGTGCTGACCAGGAACAGCGCGTTCATCGCCGACAGCGTCGCCATGAACTGCGTCGTGAGCTTCATGTGCGCGGCGATCGCGAGCGTGTGCTCGTCGACGCTCTCGCGCACGTAGGCGTCTTCGTCGCGCGCGCGGGCGAACAGCTTCACGGTCAGGATGTTGGTGTAGCTGTCGACCACGCGCCCCATCAGCGCCGAGCGCAACTCCGAGCTGGCGCGCGCCAGGTCGCGCATGCGCGGCACGAAATGCCGCAGGAAGAACACGTAGCTCGCGAACCACAGCACGGTCGGCACGGCGAGCCGCCAGTCGGCGCTGGCCATCAGCACCAGCGCGGTGACGCCGTAGATCACGATGTACCAGATCGCGCGGATCGAGCTGACCACGCTCTCGCGCACCGCGTTGCTGGTCTGCATCACGCGGTTGGCGATGCGGCCGGCGAAATCGTTCTGGAAGAAGGTCCAGCCCTGGCGCACCACGTGCCAGTGGCTCTGCCAGCGGATCAGGCTGGTGACGCCCGGCACCACCGCGATGTTGCGCACCATCGTGTCGGCCAGCAGCGCGAGCGGCCGGCCGAACAGCACCAGCGCGGCCATGCCGAGCAGCATCGGCGCGGCAGCGCTGAACGCGGCGGCGCGATCGGGCGCCTGCATCAGCGTGACCAGCCTGCCGATGAAGACCGGTACCAGCGTGTCGACCCCGGCCACCACCAGCCCGGTGGCGAACATCGCGACGTACAGCCAGCGCGTCTGGCGGATGAAGTGCCAGTAGAAGGCCAGCAGGCCGGGCGGCGGCTCGCCGCGGGGCGCGTCGGTCGGGTGGATGCGTTGCAGGAAGAAGGCTGACATGGCGGCGCCAATGGCAACGCGGCGCAGGCTTGTGGCGTGCGCCGCATCGGGGGTTGGGGGTCGCCCATTCTCGCGCGGAACGGATACCCCACCGCGCTACCCAACGACAGAGGCCGCCCGAAGGCGGCCTCTGCGGTGTCCCACAACCGTTGCGCGCTCTGCGCGTCAGCGATCAGTAGCCGGTCGACAGCGCGCCGTAGCTGGCGTCGCTCTTGTGAGCCTTGGCGGCTTCGATCGCCTCGGCACGCACTTCGGCGCGGGTGCGGCTCGTGCCGGCCACCACCGGGGTCGCGTAGCCGTAGCTTTCCGAGTTCGGGACCAGCGTGCCGTCGGCACGGGCGCGCGCCAGTTCGGCACGCACTTGCTCACGGCTCTTGCCGCTGTCGGCCGTCGCGGCGGCGGCCTTCGGCAGCGTGATCGACGCGTTGTTGTAGCCGTAGCTTTCCGAGTTCGGCAGCAGTTCGCCGGAAGCGCGGGCACGGGCCAGTTCGGCACGCACTTGCTCGCGGGTCAGGCCGGTGTCGGCAGCGAACGCGGTGACGGAGGCGCCAGCCAGTGCAAGGGCGACGGTGGCAAGGGCGGCGAAGTTCTTGGTGCTCATGATGAATTCCTTCAGAAGGTTGACGTTTCCAGGCAGGGCGGCTTCAGGGGTTTGTCAGAGCCGTCTTGTCCAGCCTCGGTGAGTCACTGTTGCGTTGGCCTCATCGATGGGGTGAACTGTAGACATTGCGCTTGAATCAATAAACAGCACGTGCTTCAATGCCCCATTGTCAAAAAAGAAACAATGAGGGCGAAGGAATGGATCGTCTGCATTCGATGCGGGTGTTTTCCCGGGTGATCGAGGAAGGAAGTTTCGCGTCGGCCGCACGCCGGCTGAACCTCTCGCCGGCCGTCGTCACGCGGCTCGTGGCCGACCTCGAAGAGCACCTCGGCGCCCGCCTGATCAACCGCACGACGCGCCGCCTCGCGCTCACCGACACCGGCGAGCTCTACCTCGAACGCGTGCAGCAGATCCTCACCGAAGTCGAAGAGGCCGAGGCGCTCGCGAGCGCCGCCACCTCCGAGCCGCGCGGCCACCTGCGCGTGCTGGCGCCGCCGGCCTTCGCGGTGCACCAGATCGCCAAGCACCTGCCGAAATTCCGCACGCTGTTCCCGAAGGTGACGATCGAGCTGTCGTGCCCCGGCCCGGTCGAGGCGGTCGACGAGAACTTCGACGTGAGCATCCTGTCGGTCGGCGACCGCCCGCTCGATGGCGACTTCGTCGCGCGGCGCCTCGCGCGCTCCGAGGTCATCACCTGCGCCTCGCCCGAGTACCTGAACCGCCGCGGCCGGCCGGTGCACCCGTCGGAGCTGGCCGGGCATGAGGCGATGGTGCCGACCTTCCTGCGGGAGCTGACCTTCCACGAGGGCGTGTGGGGCGATGACGAGCCGTCCGGCGAGTCGTACACGCTGACGCCGGGGCGGCCCGCGCTGGGCACGACGCACATCGACACGATGTACGCCGCCGCGCTCGCCGGCATGGGCATCGCCGGGCTGCCGTCGTTCGTCGTCGAGGACGCGCTGATGGAGCACGCGCTCGAACGCGTGCTGCCGCGCTGGCACCTGCTGACGACCACGATCTACGCCGCGATGCCGACGCGCAAGCACGTGCCGGCGCGCACGCGGGCGTTCATCGATTTCCTGCTGGAGACTTTCGGCGGCGGCGAGACCGACCCATGGCTCGCCGCCGCCGGCTGCCAGACGCGGTAGGCGCTGGCGCTCCCCGGATTCGCATCCGGGCTACCGGAACACGTCCTGGCGGGTCTCGCCGACCAGGCGCTCCAGCAGCCGCGCCAACGCGCCGAGCCCGTTGTAGCGGCTCGCGGTGCGGTGCGCATAGCGCCACACCAGCGGCAGGTTCTGCAGGTAGCCGTCCTTGCCGTCGCGGTGGTACAGCCGCGCGAAGATGCCCAGCACTTTCAGGTGGCGCTGCAGGCCCATCCACTCGAAATCGCGCCAGAACTCGCCGAAGTCGGCCTGCACCGGCAGGCCGGCCTTGCGCGCGCGCTCCCAGTAGCGCACCGCGAGGTCGATCTGCACGTCTTCCTGGAGCTCGATGTAGGCATCGCGCAGCAGGCTGGCCAGGTCGTAGGTGATCGGGCCCCAGACGGCGTCCTGGAAGTCGAGGATGCCGGGGTTGGTGGCCGCGCCGGCCGCCGGGCAGACCATCAGGTTGCGCGAGTGGTAGTCGCGGTGCACCAGCACCATCGGCTGGGCCAGGTTGTTCTGCACGATGCGCTCGACGCAATCGGCCCATTGGGCCTGCTCGTCGGCCGTCAGCACGTGGCCGGCGTGCTTCACGTACCAGTCGGGGAACAGCTGCATCTCGCGCATCAGCAGCGTGCGGTCGTAGGCCGGCAGCTGCGACGCCGCCTCGATGCCCTGCAGCCGCACCAGCGCCTGGCTCGCATCGGCATACAGCGCGTGCGCGCTGCGATCGTCGAGTTGCGACAGGTAGGTCTGGTCGCCCAGGTCGGACAGCAGCATGAAGCCGTCCTCGGCATGCCAGTCGAGCACCTCGGGCGCGTTCAGGCCGGCGGCGCGCAGCAGCGCGGCGACCTTCACGAACGGCCGGCAGTCCTCCTTCTCGGGCGGCGCATCCATCACGATGCGCGTGCCGGCCTCGGTGTCGACCCGCAGGTAGCGGCGGAAGCTCGCGTCGTTGCTGGCCGGCCGCGCCCCGCTCGCGTGGGTGCCCCGGCCCGCCAATTGCCGCAGCCAGCTTTCGAAGGCGACGCGGCGGCTGTCGTCGGGCCAGGCCAGCGGGGGCACAGTCGACCCGGAGGTCGTCGGATCAGGGGTCAGGGGCATGTGGGGATACTGCTCGTGGATAATCGATTCTACAAATCGCCCTGGGCGCGCCGCCTGTCGTCGTGCCGGTGCCGCGGCGCCGAGCCGTCCCTCCGCTCCTGATGTCCTCGCTCCCTTGCTGCCGCCGTTCCCACTCCGACTCTGCGTCTGCGCGATCCGCTTGAGCCTCGCGGCCTCGGCCGCGGGCTGGGCGTCGGTCGGGTGGGCGCAGGCGGTCGTGCCACCGGCTGCCGCGGCATCGGCGGCATCCGCGGCTTCGGCACCCGCACCGGCGTCCGCCGCCTCCGCACCGGACAACGCGATGGTGCTCGAGGCTGACGAGGTCCGCGCCCGCCCCGACCAGGACGTCATCGCCGAGGGCAATGCCCGCTTCCAGCGCGGCTCGATGCAGATCAGCGCCGACCGCATGACCTACGAGCAGTCGAACGACCTGGCCCATGCCACCGGCAAGGTGCGCGTGAGCCGCGACGGCAACGTCTACACCGGTCCCGAG
The DNA here is from genome assembly GCF_056403355.1 of Rhizobacter sp. P2_H3. NCBI lineage: Bacteria > Pseudomonadati > Pseudomonadota > Betaproteobacteria > Burkholderiales > Sphaerotilaceae > Rhizobacter > Rhizobacter sp. P2_H3. The sequence continues at coordinate 10,831 of NZ_JBFUFQ010000032.1, forward strand.
CTGCAGCTGAAGGTCGAGCGCTTCGAAGGCTTCTTCCTGAAGCCGACCTACTTCTTCTCGCGCACCCAGGCCGGCGGCAGTGCCGAGCGGCTCGACTTCCTCGGCGAGCAGCTGACCGTCGCGACCGGCGCCACCTACACCAGCTGCCGCGTCGACGACCTCGACGGCAGCCCGCCGGCGTGGATCCTGTCGACCGACCGCGTGCGGCTCGATTTCGCGAACAACGAAGGCATCGCGCAGGGTGCGGTGCTGCGCTTCTACGGCGTGCCGATCCTCGCAGCGCCGGTGCTGAGCTTTCCGCTGAGCGACGACCGCAAGTCCGGCTGGCTGCCGCCGAGCATCGACATCGACAACAAGAGCGGCCTGCAGGTGGCCGTGCCGTACTACTGGAACATCGCGCCGAACCGCGATGCGACGCTGACGCCGGCCATCATCTCGAAGCGCGGTGCCGGGCTCGACACCGAGTTCCGCTACCTCGAGCCGGGCCACGAAGGCCGCGTCGACCTGAACCTGCTGCCCAACGACCGCCAGGCCGGCATCACCCGCAGCGCATTCAACCTGGAGCAGGAAGGCGTGCTGCTCGGCAACACGCGCTACCGGACCAACGTGATGCGCGTCAGCGACGACGACTACTGGAAAGACCTGCCGCGCGGCATCAACAGCCTGACGCCGCGGCTGCTGCTCGGCGACGCGCAGGTGGCGAGCGACTTCGGCCTCTGGACCACCTACGCGCGCGTCGAGCGCTGGCAGGTGCTGCAGGATGCCGACAGCCCGCTCGCGACCCCCTACGACCGGCTGCCGCAGCTCGGCGTGCGCACCTGGCAGCCGCTCGTCGGCGGCCTCGAGTTCAGCATGGAGGCCGAGGCCAACCGCTTCGTGAACCCGGACGGCCACCGCCTCGGCGTGGCGCCCGACGACACCGCGGCGAACCCGCGACCCGTCGGCTCGCGGCTGCACCTGCTGGGCTCGCTGGCGTGGCCGTTCGGCACGCCCGGCTGGACGCTGACGCCGAAGGTGCTGGTGAATGCCGCCAGCTACCGGCTCGACGCCCCGATGGCCGACGGCCGCGACCGCTTCCACCGCGTGATCCCGACCTTCAGCCTGGACAGTGCCTGGGTGCTGGAGCGCGACACGCAGCTGCTCGGCCGCCCGGCGCGCCAGACCATGGAGCCGCGGCTCTTCTACACGAAGACGCCGTACCGAGAGCAGAACGACCTGCCGAACTTCGATTCGGCCGAGAAGGACTTCAACTTCGATTCGATCTACACCGAGAACAGCTTTTCGGGCGTCGACCGGGTGTCGGATGCGCACCAGCTGACCGCCGGCGTCACCACCCGCATGCTCGACTCGGGCGACGGCTCCGAGCTGCTGCGCCTGGGCCTGGCCCAGCGCTACCTGTTCGAGGACCAGCGGATCACGCCCGACAAGCAGCCGATCTCGCAGAGCGTGTCGGACCTGCTGCTGACCGGCTCGTCCGGCCTGCTGAAGCACTGGCGCTTCGACGCGGCCGTGCAGTACAGCCCCGAGCAGCACCAGACGGTGCGCTCGATCCTGGGCGTGCGCTACGCGCCGGGGCCGTACCGCACGATCAACACCAACTACCGCTTCAACCGCAACGACAGCGTGACCGGCCTGCCGAGCGAACAGTTCGAGGTCGGCTGGCAGTGGCCGCTGTACGGCCGCCCCGGGCAGAGCAGCGACCGCGGCGGGCGCTGCACCGGCGCCTGGTACAGCGTCGGGCGCTTGAGCTACAACGTGTCCGAGCGGCGGCTCACCGATTCGGTGGTGGGTTTCGAGTACGACGCCGGCTGCTGGATCGGCCGCGTGATCGCGAAACGGCTGTCGACCAGCCAGCAGGAGGCGACCACGCAGCTCGGCTTCGAGCTCGAGCTGATCGGCCTGTCGCGCCTCGGGACCAACCCGCTGAAGGTCTTGAAGGACAATATCCCCGGTTACCGCATGCTGCGCGACGATCCCGCCGCGCCCGCTGCCAGCCCCACGACACCATGATTGCATTCCAACGCCTTGCTTCCCGCGCGCTGATGTCGCTGCTGTCCGCGACCGTCGCGACGGCGGCCGTGCAGGCCCAGACCGCAGCACCCGCCCCGCGCCCCTCCACGCGTACGCAGACCGCCGACTACATCGTCGCGATCGTCAACCAGGAGCTGGTCACCGCCGGCGAGGTGCAGCAGCGCATCGACCGCCTGCGCGAGGAAGCCCAGCGCAGCAAGGCCAAGCTGCCGCCGGACGACGAACTGCGGCGCCAGGTGGTCGATGCGCTGATCGACGAGCGCGTGCAGATCACGAACGCGCGCGATGTCGGGCAGCGCGTCGACGACATGGAGCTCGAGCGCGCGGTCGCCAACGTCGCGGCGCAGAACCAGTTGACGCCGGCCCAGCTGCGCGAGCGGCTCAAGAAGGAAGGCATCGACTACGCGCGCTTTCGCAACAACGTGCGCGACCAGCTGCTGGTCGAGCGGGTGCGCGAGCGCGAGGTGCAGGCCCGCATCACGATCACCGACGCCGAGATCGACGGCGTGCTCGACAAGCAGCGCGCCGCGGCCGGCAGCGCGACCGAATACAACATCGCGCAGATCCTGGTCACCGTGCCCGAGGGGGCGAGCGAGAGCCTGGTCGCCGAGCGCCGCACCAAGGCCGAAGCTGCGCTGAACCGGGTGCGCAGCAGCGCCCCGTTCGACGTGGTCGCGAAGGAAGTCTCCGAGGACGGCAACAAGGCGCGCGGCGGCGAGATCGGCATGCGCCCGGCCGACCGGCTGCCCGACATCTTCGTCGAGGCGGTGCGCGGCCTGAAGCCGGGCGAGATCGCGCCGACGCTGCTGCGCTCCGGCGCCGGCTTCCACGTGATGAAGCTGATTGACAAGCGCGAGGGCGGCGCGTTCTCGGTGACGCAGACGCGCGCTCGCCACATCCTGCTGCGGCCGTCGGCGCAGCTCTCGCAGGAGGCCGCGGTGCGGCGCCTGCAGGAAWTGAAGCGGCAGATCCAGAGCGGCTCGCGCAACTTCGACCAGCTGGCGCGCGACAACTCCGAAGACGGCAGCGCGGCGCAGGGCGGCGACCTCGGTTGGGTGTCGCCGGGCGGCTTCGTGCCCGAGTTCGAGGAGGCGATGAACGCGCTGCCGATCAACGGGCTGTCGGATCCGGTGGTATCGCGCTTCGGCGTGCACCTGATCCAGGTGGTCGAGCGCCGCAAGATGACGCTCGACCTGCGGCAGCAGCGCGAGCAGGCCCGCAACATCCTGCGCGAGCAGAAGTTCGAAGAGGCCTACAACGACTGGGCGCGCGACCTGCGGGCACGGGCCTACATCGAGATGCGCGAGGCGCCGCAGTAAGCGGCAAGCCTGTGCGTCATCTTCCTCGCAAGCGGTTCGGGCAGCATTTCCTGACCGATGACTCGGTCATCGGCGCGATCGTCGATGCGATCAACCCGCGCCCGGGCGAGGCGGTCGTCGAGATCGGGCCCGGACTGGGTGCCATGACCGACCCGCTGGTCGAGCGCAGCGAACGCCTGACCGTGATCGAACTCGATCGCGACCTGGCGGCGCGGCTGCGCAAGCGGCCCGAGCTGAACGTCGTCGAATCGGACGTGTTGAAGGTCGACTTCCCGGCACTCGCAGAACAGGCCGGCCAGAAGCTGCGCGTCGTCGGCAACCTGCCGTACAACATCTCGACGCCGATCCTCTTCCACCTGCTCGACGCCGTCGACCACGTCCAAGACCAGCACTTCATGCTGCAGAAGGAGGTGGTGGATCGCATGGCCGCCGCCCCCGGCAACAAGGACTACGGCCGGCTCACCGTGATGCTGCAGTGGCGCTACGACATCGAGTCGGTGCTCGACGTGCCGCCCGAGGCGTTCGACCCGCCGCCGCGGGTGGATTCGGCGGTGGTGCGCATGCAGCCGCTGCCCGACGCCGCCGGCGTGCCGCAGGCCTTGCTGGGCGAACTGGTGACGGTGGCGTTCTCGCAGCGCCGCAAGCTGCTGCGCCACACGCTGGGCCGCTGGCTCGACGAGCGCGGTTTCTCAGGTGCCTTCGACGTGCAACGCCGCGCCGAGGAAGTGCCGGTGGCGGACTACCTGGCGCTGGTGCAGGCGGTTCAGAAGCGGTAGCGCAGCGACAGTGTCGCCATGTCGGCACCGCGATCGGATTCGAAGAAGTGAAACGATTCGAAGGATTCGACCTCCAGCAGGGCCGACAACCGGGGTTGCAGATACCACTCAATGCCGCCGCCGATCGTGAGCTCGGTGCCTTCCTTGTCCTCGGTGCGAACGATGAACGTGTCGCTGCGGGGCGTGCGCCGGTGGTAGGCCCCGAGGCGGCCGAGCAGCGCGATGTGGTCGCCCAGGTGCAATGCGCCGACCACCGCGATGGCGGGGTCGGTGTGCCAGCCGGAGCCCAGCGACACGGCGCCCGCCTCCAGCCGTATCGAGCGCCGGAACTGATAGCCCAGCATCAGCTTGCCCCCGTGACCGGTCAGCGTGTCATGCTGGTTGTCCTGCCCGCCTGGCGCCTGGTAGTGACTGAGGCCGGCTCCGCCGGACACGTACCACCCGGATTGTGGCCCGGCGGCCGACGGCGCCTCGGCGGCTCCGGTGTTCTCCTGCGCGGCCGCAGCCGCGACCAACCCCGATGCCAACGCTGCTGCGAGCCACGCTCGCGCGCCAAGACCGAATGCCATGGTTCCTCCCTGCCGCTGTGGGCGCTGTTGTGTGCGGCGCATTGTGCCCGCGCATCGCGCCCAAGAAAAAGCCCGCCGAAGCGGGCTTGACAGGGGATCGATCGATCAGGCCGCGTTCAGCCACATCGAGGTGTCGAAGGCGCTGCTCATCATCGGCATGTTCATCCCGAAGTTCGCGTTGGCTGCGCTCTTGGCCGCCGGCTTGGCGGGCTTGTTCTCTGCAATCTGGGCCGTTTCCGTCGCCCGCTCCCATGACCCTTGTTCCTGGGAGCGGGCTACTGAAAAGAATAGAAGCACCTGAACGGTATTTTTCGCTCCGCCCAGAAATCGGCCGCGTCGCGGAAGACATCGAGCAACTGCTCGCGGGCCTCGCGGTCGAAGCGCGGGTTGTCGGGCAGCTGCTCCAGCACTACGACGAAGCCGGGTTGCGCGCCCGACTTGTGCACCAGGTCGGTCATGCAGTCGTACAGCGCATCCAGGTTCTTGCCGAAATGCGACGGGAACAGGAAGGATTCGGCGATGCTGTCCAGCACGTCCTGCTTGGACTGGGCGTTCGTCAGGTTGGCGTAGAGGAAGTGCTGGCCCACGCTTTGCGCGGCCTCCTGCAAATCCTCGACACGGTAGGCGCGTATCGACTGGACGATGTTTGGACGGACGGTCTGCAAGAGCATGGTCTCGTTCCTCCTTGGTTCAAAAGAATCCATCAACTGATGCTCACTTCACGATGCGGCGAAAACTCGCGTAGTGGTCGTCGGTGTAGTAACAGGCCTGCGGCGTCGTGACCTGGTAGCCACCGCAGACGATGCGCTTTGCCGCGCGGTTCCTGGCCCCCGGGGTTGTCACGGTGTACTCGCGGTAGTAGCCGCGGCGCTGTGACGGTAGCTGGCGTTCGCGGTTACCGAACACGCTGCCATCCTTGGGATACGGAAACGGGCCTCCCGTTCGAATCAGCCGCTCTGTCGCCTGGGCCTCGGCCGGCAGTGCCGCCAGGGCCACCGTCGCCATCTCGGTCACTGGCGCTGGTGCTTCCTTGGCAACCACCGGAGTTGCAGCCATGGAAACCAGGCTCGCTGCCATGACAGCCGCAGCGATCGCCTGCTGGCCCCGGTGGTAACACCTGCGGGCTCGGCCATCGAATTGACTTGCACAACTCAGCAATGAACCGGCCAGCAAACCGGAGAGAGACACGGGGTTATCCCTGAATTCAGAAACCGGGATGGTACCGAATCGGCCCGCAAAGCTCAAGCTGCTGCCTCAATTTGGGGCAGGAGAGATCAGAAATCAGTGAACGCTCGCATTCGTCTGAGGCCATATGAGTCGGCACATTCAGACAGCATCACAGCGATAAAACACCCGGATCGGGTCGATGACAGGGGTGTCACATGCCCGTGCAGGACCCCCGGGCATTTTTGGCGCACGCACCAAGCTGTGCTTGGCGCGCGGCCGGCGACCGTTTCTGTCAGATCAGCGTGCCGCGTTGGCGTCGGCGACGGTCAGTGCGGTCATGTTGACGATGCGGCGCACGGTGGCCGACGGCGTCAGGATGTGCACCGGCTTGGCCGCCCCCAGCAACACCGGCCCGATCGCGATGCCGCCGCCGGCCGCCGTCTTCAGCAGGTTGTAGCTGATGTTGGCGGCGTCGATGTTCGGCAGCACCAGCAGGTTCGCCTCGCCCGACAGCGTGCTGGTCGGCATCAGCTCGGCGCGGTACGCGGCATCGAGCGCAGCGTCGCCGTGCATCTCGCCGTCGACCTCGAGCCACGGCGCCTGCTCGTGCAGCAGCGCCAGCGCGTCGCGCATCTTCACCGCCGACGGATGGTTGCTCGAGCCGAAGTTGCTGTGCGACAGCAGCGCCGCCTTCGGGCGCAGGCCGAAGCGCTTGAGCTCCTCGGCGGCCATCACGGTGATCTCGGCCAGCTGCGCCGCGGTCGGGTCGTAGTTGACGTGGGTGTCGACCAGCATCACCTGCCGGTTCGGCAGGATCAGCCCGTTCATGCAGGCATAGGTCTTGGTGCCCTTGCGCAGGCCGATCACCTGGTCGATGTACTGCAGGTGCATCGCGGTGTTGCCCCAGGTGCCGCACAGCATGCCGTCGACCTCGCCCTTGTGCAGCAGCATCGCGCCGATCAGCGTCAGGCGGCGGCGCATCTCGATCTTCGCGAGTTGCGCGGTCACGCCCTTGCGCGCCATCATGCGGTGGTAGGTCTGCCAGTAGTCGCGGTAGCGCTCGTCGTGCTCGGTGTTGACCAGGTCGTAGTCGGTGCCGGCCTTCAGGCGCAGGCCGAACTTCTCGATGCGCTGCGCGATGACCTCGGGCCGGCCGATCAGCGTCGGGCGCGCGAGGTTCTCGTCGACCACCACCTGCACCGCACGCAGCACGCGCTCTTCCTCGCCTTCGGCGAAGGCGACGCGCTTGTGCTTCGCGCACTTGGCGAGCGTGAAGATCGGCTTCATCGTCGTGCCCGAGGCATAGACGAAGCTCTGCAGCTTCTCGCGGTAGGCGTCCATGTCCTTGATCGGGCGCGAGGCGACGCCGGAGTCGACCGCCGCCTGCGCGACGGCCGGCGCGATCTTCATCATCAGCCGCGGGTCGAACGGCTTCGGGATCAGGTACTCCGGCCCGAAGCTCAGCGTGGCGCCGGCATAGGCCGCGGCCACCACCTCGCTCTGCTCGGCCTGGGCCAGCTCGGCGATCGCGTGCACCGCGGCGATCTCCATCTCGATCGTGATGGTGGTCGCGCCGCTGTCGAGCGCGCCGCGGAAGATGTACGGGAAGCACAGGACGTTGTTGACCTGGTTCGGGTAGTCGGTGCGGCCGGTCGCGATGATCGCGTCGGCGCGCACTTCCTTCACCTCTTCCGGCAGGATCTCCGGGGTCGGGTTGGCCAGCGCCAGGATGATCGGCTTGGCCGCCATCGTCGCGACCATCTCCTTCTTCAGCACGCCGCCGGCCGACAGGCCGAGGAAGATGTCGGCGCCGTCCATCACCTGGGCCAGCTTGCGGTGCGAGGTCTTCTGGGCGAACTGGATCTTGTCCTCGTCCATCAGCTCGGTGCGGCCTTCGTAGACGACGCCGGCCAGGTCGGTGACCCAGATGTTCTCGCGCGGCACGCCGAGCTTGACCAGCAGCCCCAGGCAGGCGAGCGCCGCGGCACCGGCACCGGACGTGACGAGCTTGACCTTGTCGATGTCCTTGCCGACCACCTTCAGCGCGTTCAGCACGGCCGCGCCGACGGTGATCGCGGTGCCGTGCTGGTCGTCGTGGAACACCGGGATGTGCATCCGCTCGCGCAGCTTGCGCTCGACGTAGAAGCAGTCGGGAGCCTTGATGTCCTCGAGGTTGATGCCGCCGAAGGTGGGCTCGAGCGCGGCGATGATGTCGACCAGCTTGTCGAGGTCGCGCTCGGCGAGCTCGATGTCGAACACGTCGATGCCGGCGAATTTCTTGAACAGGACGCCCTTGCCCTCCATCACCGGTTTCGAGGCCAGCGGGCCGATGTCGCCGAGGCCGAGCACCGCGGTGCCGTTGGTGACGACGGCGACCAGGTTGCCGCGCGCGGTGTAGCGGAAGGCGTTGGCCGGGTCGGCGACGATCTCTTCGCAGGCGGCGGCGACGCCGGGCGAGTACGCGAGGGCCAGGTCGCGCTGGTTGATCAGCTGCTTGGTGGCGGCGATGGCGATCTTGCCGGGCACCGGGAACTCGTGATACTCCAGCGCCGCACGGCGCAGTTCCGCATGCTTGTTGTCTGATTGGGCCATGGCGTGATCTCGTGGGACCTCGAAAGGGGGAGCCATTGTAGGAGGGCGAGGGAAGCAGAGTGTTGCGCAGGCCGGCGCCGGCCCCCATGCGCGAAACTGYGTACCTCGGCGGCCCGCCCATTCGCAATACTGCRGGGTGGCTCCCGCCCACCTGCGATGCTCTCCCCCCTGCCCCCACCGCCTTCCGCCTCCGACCCCCTGCCGCCGCGGCGCTGGCGGCGCGCGCTGCTGTGGGCGACGCTGGTGGCGCTGCTGCTGATCGCACAGTCGCTGCTGGTGTGGCTGACGCTCGGCTACGAGAGCAGCCGGGCGCAGGAGCAGGTCGATGCCACCGCCACCGCGGCGGCCGGCGACATCAAGCAGGCGCTCGGCCGCGACCTGCAGAGCCTGCAGGCGCTGCTGTGGAACAACCCGTCGATCGAGCAATGGCGCCAGGATGCGGCGGTGCTGCTGCGCACGCACCGGGAGCTGCTGCGCATCGAGCGGCGCGACCTGCAGCTGGAGATCACCGAATCGGTCGATTCCCCGCTGCACGGCTCGGCCTTCACGCAGATCCGCCGCGACGACATCGACCTGGAGACCGAGCTCGCCTGCACCACTGCGCGCCGTCAGGGCAGCCCGTCGTACTCGCGCAGCTACTTCGTGCCGCTGCCCGGCGGGCTGGGGCTGGAGGTGATGGATGTCTGCATCCCGATCCCCGGCAGCGGCCAGCACCTGGGCTACATGGCCGGCACCTTCGCGCTCGGCCGCCTGCTGGAGGAAACGGTGGGCAGCGAGGTGAAGCGGGTGCACGAGCTCTCATTCGTCGAGGGCGACGGCACGCGCCTCGCGCGCGTCGGGCTGCCGCGCGGCGCGGGCGCCTTCATCGCCGAGCGGCTGGTCGACCTGCCGGGCCTGAGCCTGCAGCTGCGCGTGGACAGCAGCGCCGGCCGGCCGCAGCTGATCCCGAACCTCAGTACCGCGCTGGTGCTGGGGCTGTCGTTCGCGCTCGGCGGCGTGGTGGTGCTGCTGGCGCGCGACGTGCGCAAGCGCGCCGGCGCCGAGGCGGCGCTCGCCGAGGCGCTGAGCTTCCGCAAGGCGATGGAGGATTCGCTGGTCACCGGCTTGCGGGCGCGCGACCCGCACGGGCGCATCACCTACGTGAACCCGGCGTTCTGCGAGATGGTGGGCTTCAGCGCGAACGAGCTGGTCGGGCAGATGACGCCGCCCTACTGGCCGCCCGAGCTGACCTCGGAATACACGAAGCGCCAGCAGGTGCGCCTGGCCGGCACGGTGCCGCCGCGCGAGGGCTACGAGACGGTCTTCATGCGCCGCAACGGCGAGCGCTTCGCGGTGATGATCTTCGAGGCGCCGCTGGTCGACGGCGCCGGCCGCCACACCGGCTGGATGAGCGCGGCGCTCGACGTGAGCGCGCAACGCAAGATCGAGGAGGTCTCGCGCCAGCAGCAGGAGCGGCTGCAGGCAACGGCGCGGCTGGCCACCGTCGGCGAGATGGCCTCGCTGCTGAGCCACGAGCTGAACCAGCCGCTGGCCGCGATCGCGAGCTATGCGGCCGGCTCGCTGAACCTGATGAACGACGCCGACGGCGACTGCGCCGAGACGGTGCCGCTGCTGCGCCAGGCCTCGCAGCGCATCGCCGAGCAGGCCGAGCGGGCCGGCCGCGTGATCAAGAGCGTGCACGACTTCGTGCGCCGGCGCGAACAGGCGCGCGAGCCGGTGCGCGCCGACCTGCTGATCGACGCGGTGCTGCCGCTGGTGCGGCTGCAGGCGCGCAAGAGCGGCACGCGCATCGAGCTCGACCTGCCGAAGCCGATGCCGCGCGTGGTCTGCGACCGCACGATGCTCGAGCAGGTGCTGCTGAACCTGACGCGCAACGCGATCCAGGCGATGGAATCGCACACCCCGGCCGCCGAACGCGAGCTGACGATCCGCGTGCGCCCGGTCGATGCCCGCTGGGTGGCGTTCGGCATCATCGACCGCGGCACCGGCGTCGCCGACGACGTGGCCGCGCGGCTGTTCACGCCGTTCTTCACGACCCGCCCCGAGGGCATGGGCCTCGGCTTGAGCCTGTGCCGCACGGTGATCGAGCAGCACGGCGGCCTGCTGGTGTTCGAGAACCGCCTCGACGTGGAACAGCGCGTGATCGGCGCAGAATTCAGGTTCACGCTGCCCGCCGACAGCAGGAACGCGAACCCATGACCAGCAGTCCCCCCCACACCCCGACCGCAACCCCAGCCACGCCCGCCCACCTCGGCCTGCCGATGGTCTACTTGGTGGACGACGAGGACGTCGTGCGCGAGGCGCTCGCCTGGCTGCTGCGCTCGCGGCGGCTGCTGTCCGAGGGCTTCGCGAGCGCCGAAGCCTTCGAGACGATGCTCACGCCGCGCCTGGCGGCTGCCACGGCGGCCGGCTGGCCGACCTCGCCGAGCTGCCTGGTGCTGGACGTGCGGATGCCCGGCACCAGCGGGCTCGCGCTGTTCGAGCGGCTGGCCGAGCGCCACCTGCTGCAGGCGCTGCCGGTGATCTTCCTGACCGGGCACGGCGACGTGCCGACCGCGGTGGCCGCCGTCAAGCGCGGCGCCTTCGATTTCGTCGAGAAACCGTTCTCCGACAACGCGCTGGTCGACCGCGTCGAGCAGGCGCTGGCGCAGAGCACGCAGGCCATCCTGCGCCGGCGCGACCGCGTCACGCTGGAGCAGCACCTGGCCGAGCTGACCGAGCGCGAGCGCGAGGTGATGGAGCGCGTGATCGACGGCCGGCCCAACAAGCTGATCGCCGACGAGCTGARCATCAGCGTGCGCACGGTCGAGGTGCACCGGGCGCGGGTGTTCGAGAAGATGGACGTGAAGTCCGCGGTGGAGCTGGCCAACCGGATGCGCGAAACATAATGCCGGCAGGAGGGATTCGACGATGAGCATCCAGGGACTGGTCCGCGCGGTCGCGGCGGTGGTGGTCGTGCTGCTGGTGGTGGCGGGCTTCAGCAGCTGCGGCACGGTGGAATCGGGCAATGTCGGCATCCGCACGACGCTCGGCAAGGTCAGTGCCGAGGAAGTCGAGCCCGGCATCTACCTGGGCCTGCCGGGCATCAGCCGGGTGCAGGAGTTCTCGGCCAAGGAGATCGGTCTCGACTTGAACGACCTGACGCCGAAGGCGCGCGACAACCTGACGCTGCGCGACCTGGACGTGACCGTGTACTACCGTGTCGTGCCCGGCTCGATCGCCGACCTGTACGTGAAGTACGCCGGCCAGCACACCCGCGACGAGGGCAGCCGCGTCTACCTGCCGGCGTACGCGCTGCTGCAGCGCGTGTCGCGCAACGCGATCTACCAGCAGGCCTCGCACATCGACAGCCTGGTGATGCACACGCAGCGCGAGGAACTGGCGCTGGCGGTGCGCAAGTCGCTGCAGGCCGAGCTCGACGCGAACGACAAGGGCGTGTTCCAGGTCACGCGCGTCGTGATCCGTTCGCTCACCACCGACCCGGCGATCGAGAAGGCGATCCAGGATTCGGTCGCGGCGCAGAAGCAGCTCGAGACGACGAAGCAGCGCATCGCGATCGCCGAGGCCGAGGCGGAGGTCGAGGTCAAGAAGGCCGAGGGCATCGCACGCGCCAACCAGATCATCAACCAGAGCCTGACGCGCGAGTACCTGCAGCACGAGTCGAACCTCGCGCTGCAGAAGTTCGCCGAGAAGGGCGGCACGACGACGGTCGTGATCCCGGCAAACATGCAGACGGCACCGCTGATCCACATTGGCAAGTAGCCTGATGTCCGGACTCGGCGAATTCGACCTGATCGCGCGCTGGTTCACGCGCCCGGCGCGGCGCGCGGCGCTCGGCGTCGGCGACGACTGCGCGCTGCTGAACATCACGCCGGGCATGCAGCTCGCGACCTCCAGCGACATGCTGGTGGAGGGGCGGCATTTCCTGTCGACGGTGGCCCCCGAGCGGCTCGGCCACAAGGCGCTGGCCGTCAACCTGAGCGACCTGGCGGCCTGCGGCGCGCAGCCGCTCGCGTTCACGCTGGCGCTGGCGCTGCCGCGCGTCGACGAAGCGTTCCTCGACGGCTTCTCGCGCGGGCTGCTGGCCCTGGCCGATGAACACGGCTGCGAGCTGGTCGGCGGCGACACGACGCAAGGCCCGCTGAACCTGTGCATCACGGTGTTCGGCGAGGTGCCGCCCGGGCAGGCGCTGCTGCGCTCGGGCGCGCGCGACGGCGACGAGATCTGGGTCAGCGGCACGCTGGGCGATGCGCGGCTGGCGCTGGAGGTGTTCCGCGGCAGCCTCGCACTGGCGGGCGATGCCTTCGCGCAGGTGCGCGCCGCGATGGAGCTGCCGACGCCGCGCGTCGCGCTCGGCAGCGCGCTGCGCGGCATCGCGACGAGCGCGATCGATGTCTCCGACGGCTTGCTCGGCGATCTCGCCCACATCCTGAAGCGATCGAATGCCGGCGCGACGCTGCAGGTCGATGCGCTGCCGCGCAGCACGGTGCTGGCCGCGCAGCCGCTGGCGCTGCAGCGCAACTGCACGCTGGCCGGCGGCGACGACTACGAGCTGGTCTTCACCGCGCCGCCTGCGCAGGCGGCGGCCGTGCTGGCGGCGGCACGCGGCGCCGGTGTGGCGGTGACGCGCATCGGCCGCATCGAGCCGGTGTCGCATGGCCTGCGCCTGGTGGACGGCGACGGCGCGGCGGTCGACCAGCGTTTCGCGGCCTTCGACCATTTCAAGTCATGAGCACCGAGCCGACACCGCCGCCCCTGCAACCGCTGCCGCCGCCGCGCCCTGCCCCGCAGCGCGCGACGCTCGGCTTCATGTTCCGCCACCCGGCCCACGTCATCGCGCTCGGTTTCGGCAGCGGGCTGTCGCCGGTCGCGCCCGGCACGGTCGGCACGCTGTGGGCTTGGCTCGCGTTCGTCATCATGCAGCCGCACCTCGGCGACCTGCAATGGCTGCTGGTGCTGGCCATCGGCACGCTGGTCGGCTGGTGGGCCTGCACGGTGACCGCGCGCAACCTGGGCGTCGCCGACCCGGGCAGCATCGTCTGGGACGAGGTGCTCGCGTTCTGGGCCGTGCTGTGGCTCGTGACGCCGGCCGGGCTGCTGGCCCAGGCGGTGGCCTTCGGGCTGTTCCGCTTCTTCGATGCGGTGAAGCCCGGCCCGGTGGCCTGGGCCGATGCCCGCTTCAAGCTGCGCCGCGGCCAGGCGATCGGCTGGGCGCAGGGCTTCGGCATCCTGTTCGACGACGCCGTGGCCGCGCTGTGCGCGCTGCTGGTGATCGCGCTGTGGAGGTTCCTGTGAACGAGTTCGAACCGGCGGTGCTGGCGCTGGCCCGCGTGCTGCGGCAGCGCGGCGGCTCGATCGCGACGGCCGAATCCTGCACCGGCGGCCTGATCGCCGCGGCCTGCACCTCGGTGGCCGGGTCGAGCGACTGGTTCGAGCGCGGCTTCGTGACCTACAGCAACGAGGCCAAGACGCAGATGCTGGGCGTGCCGGCGGCGTCGATCGCGCAGCACGGCGCCGTCAGCGAGGAAGTCGCGCGGGCGATGGCCGAGGGTGCACTGGTGCACTCGCCGGCGCGCTTCGCGGTCGCGGTGACCGGCATCGCCGGCCCCGGCGGCGCGGTGCCGGGCAAACCGGTCGGCACGGTGTGGCTGGCCTGGGCGCAGCGCGACGGCGCGACGCAGGCCGAGCGCCTGCTGTTCGCCGGCGACCGTGCCGCAGTGCGCGGGCAGACGGTGTCGCAGGCGCTGATGCGCCTGCTGCAGGCCGCGTCGTGAGCATCCTGCTGGCGGCGGATTTCGACGCGGTGGAGTGGGCCGCGTGGCTGCCGGCGCTGCAGGCGGCACTGCCCGGCGAGACCTTGACCCTGGCGGTCGATCGCCGCGACGACATCGACATCGCGATCGTCGCGAACCCGCCGGCCGGTTCGCTGCAAGGGTTGCCGCACCTGAAGCTCGTGCAATCGCTGTGGGCGGGCGTCGACAAGCTGCTGCGCGACCCGACGCTGCCGGCCGGCGTGCCGCTCGCCCGCATGGTCGACCCGGCGATGAACGCCGCGATGGCCGAGACCGCGCAGTGGGCGGCGCTCGCGCTGCAGCGCGGCTTCTTCGGCTACGCGGCGCAGCAGCGCGCCGGCGTGTGGCGCCAGCACGGCCAGCGCCGTGCGGACGAGACGCGGGTCGCGGTGCTGGGCCTCGGGCAGATGGGCCAGGCGGTGGCGGCGCGGCTCGCGCAGCAGGGCTTTGCCGTCAGCGGCTGGAGCACGCGCCACGGGGCGATCGATGGCGTGCTGGGCGACGCCGACATCGTGATCAGCCTGCTGCCGCTGACACCGGCGACGACCGGCTTCTTCGACCGCGCGCGATTCGCGCAGATGCGCCGCGGCGCGAGCTTCGTGAACCTGGCGCGCGGGGCGCAGGTGGTCGAGACCGACCTGCTGGCGGCGCTCGACAACGGGCAGCTGTCGCATGCCGTGCTCGACGTGTTCGCGACCGAGCCGCTGCCGGCGGAGCATCCGTTCTGGCGGCACCCGTTGGTGACCGTGCTGCCGCACGTGGCCGCGCAGACCGATCCGCGCAGCGCGGCGCAGGTGGTTGCGGCCAACATCCGTGCACTGCGCGCGGGTCAGCCGCTGCAGCACCTCGTTGATCGACAGCGCGGCTACTGACTCATGCGCGCAGCACCAGCGACACCTTCGTCGCCGGCCCGCCGCGCACCGTCCCCGGGGCCGGCGCCGCCTGCTGCGTGACCTGCTGCATCACCATCAGCACCAGCCGGCGCAGCCCCTGCCACGGCTCGAACGGCCAGTCGGGGTGCTTGAGCCCCTTGACCAGGCCATCGCAGACCTGTGCCGCCTCGACCAGCTGCGACAGGCCGTCGTCGCCCAGCAGCGGCGCTGCGCGCTCGAACAGCCGCTCCTTCGCGCCCCAGACGCGCGCGTCGCGCAGCGCGAGCGCCAGCGGCTTGCCGGCATTCATCGCATCCTTCACGCGGCGCAGCGCGAGGATGTCGTTGGCCAGCGTCCAGTGCACCAGCACCGCCGCCTCGCCCTCGGCCTCCAGCCCGTCGAGCATGCGCAGCGCGCGCCCGACCTGCCCGGCCAGCACCGCCTCGCCGAGCTTGAACACGTCGTAGCGCGCCACGTTCAACACCGCCGACTCGATCTGCTCGAAGCTCAGCTCCCCCTGCGGGTACAGCAGCCCGAGCTTCTGCACCTCCTGGTGCGCCGCCATCAGGTTGCCCTCGACCCGGTCGGCGAAGAACGCGAGCGTGTGCTGCCCGGCCTCGCCGTCCTGCACCTTCTGGCCCTGGCCGGCGAGCCGCTGCGCGATCCAGGCCGGCAGCGCCCGCCGCTCGATCGGGTCGACGCGCAGCGTGACGCCGGCGGCATCGAGCGCGACGAACCAGGCGCTGGCCTGCTGCGTGCGGTCGAGCTTGGGCAGCTGCACCAGCGTGACCACGTCGTCCGACAGCGTCTCGCAGTAGCGCTGCAGCGCCTGCGAGCCGTCCTTGCCGGGCTTGCCGGACGGGATGCGGATGTCGATCAGCTGCTTGTCGGCGAACAGGCTCAGCGCCTGCGACGCCCCGAGCAGGCTGCTCCAGTCGAAGTGCGCACCGCTGACGGTGTGCACCTGGCGCTCGGTGTGGCCGGCCGCGCGTGCGGCGGCGCGGATCTGGTCAGCCGCCTCTTGCGCGAGCAGCGGCTCGTCCCCGTGGATCGTGTAGAGGCGCTTCAGGCCCTGGCGCAGGTGTTGAGGGAGTTGGTCAGCACGCAGCTGCATGGGCGGAGTCGTGATTCAAAGGTCGATGTTCAAAGAGATTGCACCGACGCCAGCCGGCGCAGCACCTGCGAGGCGATGTCGGTTTCCATCGCGCGGTAGAGCAGCGTCTCTTCGTGCTCCTTCGCGAGCGCGATGCTCTCGTTGTAGGTCATGTCGCGCGTCAGCAGGATCTCGCTGGCAGGGATCAGCTCCTTGCCCATCGGCGTGCGCAGCCGGAAGCTGAAGCGCGAGCGCAGCTGCACTTCGAGCACCTGGCCGGCGGTGCCGGACGAGACGACGCCCTTCTCGCGCACGTCGTTCAGCGACTCGAGCACCACCTCGGCCAGCGACGCGGCCTCGACGATGCGGGTCGCGTTGACCGACTGCAGCGCGCGCCGCAGGTCGCCGGCCAGCGGCGACTGCGGCTTGAAGCCGCTCAGCTGGATGGCCTTGAAGTGCAGCTCCGGCGCGCGGCGCAGCTCGAAGCCGCAGCCGGCCAGCACCGCGGCGAAGGACGACAGCAGGACCGTGCGGCGTTGCATAAGCGGTTCGCCGCCGGGCCGCCCCAAGGCGAACGGCGCCCCTCGGGGGCAGGAGCGACGCGACTGGGGGGCCATCTTCCTAGACCACCACGTTGACGAGGCGGCCCGGCACCACGATCACCTTCTTCGGCGGCTTGCCCTCCGAGAACTTGACGAAGTCCGGGCTCGCGACCGCCGCCGCCTCGATCGCGGCCTTGTCGGCGGTGGCTGCCACCGTGATCGCGCCGCGCGTCTTGCCGTTGACCTGCAGCACCAGCTCGATCTCGTCCTGCTTCAGCGCGGCCTCGTCCACCTCCGGCCACGGCGCGTCGAGCAGGTCGCCCAGGCCCTTGGCGTAGCCGAGGTCGGTCCACAAGGTCCAGGTGATGTGCGGGCAGGCGGGGTAGAGCGCGCGCAGCAGGATGCCGAAGCTCTCGCGCACGACCGCCGGCGCATTCCCGGTGAAGCCTTCGAGCGCCTTCAGCAGCTTCATCGCGCCGGAGGCGACGGTGTTGTACTGCATGCGCTCGTAGTCGTAGCTGATCTGGCGCAACTGCGTGTGCACCTCGCGGCGCAGCGCCTGCGCCTCCTTCGGGATGGCGCCCGAGATCTCGCCGCCGCCGATGATCACGTCGGCGTACTTCGCGGCGAAGCCCCACACGCGGCGCAGGAAGCGGTTCGCGCCTTCGACGCCCTGGTCGTTCCATTCCAGCGTCTGCTCCGGCGGCGACGCGAACATCACGAACAGCCGCGCGGTGTCGGCACCGAACTTCTCGATCAGGTCCTGCGGATCGACACCGTTGTTCTTCGACTTGGACATCGTCGTCCAGCCCTCGTACACCACCGGCTTGCCGCTCTCCTTGTGCACCGCCGACAGCACGTGGGCGTGGTCGTCGCGCACGATCTCGAGGTCATGCGCCCAGAAGTAGTCCTTGCCGGCACCCTCGTGCGTCAGCGAGAAGGCCTCGTTCAGCACCATGCCCTGCGTCAGCAGCTTCGTGAACGGCTCGTCGACCTTCACCAGGTGCAGGTCGCGCATCACCTTGGTCCAGAAGCGCGCGTACAGCAGGTGCAGGATCGCGTGCTCGATGCCGCCGATGTACTGGTCCATCGGCATCCAGTACTGCGTGCCGGCACCGACCATCGCCTTGTCGTTCGTCGCATCGCAATACCGCATGAAGTACCACGAGCTGTCGACGAAGGTGTCCATCGTGTCGGTCTCGCGGCGTGCGGGCTTGCCGCACACCGGGCATGCGACGTTCAGGAAGTCGGCGCGCTTGTTCAGCGGGTTGCCGCTGCCGTCGGGCACCACGTCTTCGGGCAGCACGACCGGCAGGTCCTTCTCGGGCACCGGCACCGCGCCATGCTCGTCGCAGTGGATGATCGGGATCGGCGTGCCCCAGTAGCGCTGGCGGCTGACGCCCCAGTCGCGCAGGCGCCAGGTCGTCTTCTTCTCGCCCAGGCCCTTGTGGGCCAGCGCCGCGGCCACCGCATCGACCGCCTTCGCGTGGTCGAGCCCGCTGAAGTTGTCGGAATTGATCGTGATGCCGCGCTGCTTGTCGCCGTACCACTCCTGCCAGTGGTCGTAGCTGAAGTGCTCGCCGTCGATCGTGATGACCTGCAGGATGCCCAGGTCGTATTTCTTCGCGAACGCGAAGTCGCGCTCGTCGTGCGCCGGCACGCCCATCACGGCACCGTCGCCGTAGCTCATCAGCACGTAGTTGCCGACCCACACCGGCACGTCCTCGCCGGAGATCGGGTGCTGCACGACCAGGCCGGTGGGCACGCCCTTCTTCTCTTGCGTGGCCAGCTCGGCCTCGGTGGTGCCGCCGGCCTTGGTCTCCTCGATGAAGGCGGCGACCGCGGGGTTCGTGGCCGCGGCGTGGGCGGCCAGCGGGTGCTCGGGCGCGACCGCGCAGAACGTCACGCCCATGATGGTGTCGGCACGCGTCGTGAACACGTACAGCCGGCCGCCGCCGATCGGCTGGCCGTCAGCGCCGGCGATGCGGTGCGGGAAGGCGAAGCGCACGCCCTCGCTGCGGCCGATCCAGTTCTCCTGCATCAGCTTGACGCGCTCGGGCCAGCCGGGCAGTTGCTCCTGCACGTAGTCGAGCAGCTCGCCGGCGTATTTCGTGATGTTCAGGTAGTAGCCGGGGATCTCGCGCTTCTCGATCACCGCGCCCGAGCGCCAGCCCTTGCCGTCGATCACCTGCTCGTTGGCGAGCACGGTCTGGTCGATCGGGTCCCAGTTGACGACCTGGGTGCGGCGCTCGGCGATGCCGGCCTTCAGCATCTTCAGGAACAGCCACTGGTTCCAGCGGTAGTAGGCCGGCGAGCAGGTCGCGATCTCGCGGCTCCAATCGATGGCCAGGCCCATCGCCTGCATCTGCCGCTTCATGTAGGCGATGTTGTCGTAGGTCCACTTCGCCGGCGGCACCTTGTTCTTGATCGCCGCGTTCTCGGCCGGCAGGCCGAAGGCATCCCAGCCCATCGGCATCAGGACGTTCATGCCCTTCATGCGCAGCTGGCGCGTCAACATGTCGTTGATCGTGTAGTTGCGCACATGGCCCATGTGCAGCTTGCCGCTCGGGTACGGCAGCATCGAGCAGGCGTAGAACTTCTGCTTGCTGGCGTCTTCCGTCACGCGGTAGGCATCGGCAGCGGTCCACGCGGCCTGGGCGGCGCGTTCGATCTCGGTGGGCTTGAAGTCGGGAGTCATCGGTTACGGCGCCGTGGGGTGGCTCGGGGGGCGAGGGGCGATTATAGGAACCGGCCTCGTTATCCCGCCGCCTTGTCTTCGACGCGGCCGGTACGTCCGTCTTGGAATCAATCCAGCCTCGCGGCCCACTCAGTCGGAACCTGCCGCAGCCCCAAGCCTCTTCGTCACAGCCTCACAGAGTCACCGCCATGAGTCTCAAGATCGGAATCCACCCTTCGAGCGTCACCCCGCCGGACCCCGCCACGACGGGCACCACGGGCGCTTCCAGGTCGTCGCCGAGGTTCGAGACGCTGCGGCGGGGCGCCCAGACGGCCACCGGGGGCCTGGTCGACTTCGGCACCCAGACCGGACTCATGATGCGGCTCGCTGCGGCCGCCGAGGGAAAGGGGCCGGACTGGCAGGCATTGCGGGAGGAAGTGCTCTCCAACCTGCCGCTCGAGCCCGGGTCGCTTCAGCTCTCCTTCAAGAAAGCATTCGAGCAAGCCGAAGCATCCGCCGGCCCGCCGGGCAGCCCCGCCTACACCAGCGCATTGAAGCAGCTGAAGACGGCGTTCACGATGACGCGCATCCTGCAGCTGAGTTGACTCGTCAGGCCCGGTCCGCCTCGGCCTGCTTCAGCCAGTCGAGGAACCAGCGCGCCGCCGGCCCCGGCGGCGCATCCTTGCGGTGCACCGAGCGCATCGCGAACGACGGCGGCGTGAACGGCAGGCCCTCCACCTCCAGCGTCACCAGGCTGCCCTGGGCCAGGTCGGCCTCGACCTGCGGGCGCGGCATGTGCCCCCAGCCGAAGCCGGCGCGCAGGAACGCATGCTTGGTGCTCAGGTCCGCCAGCCGCCAGGTGATCGGCGAGACGACGCCGTAGTCACGCCCGTCGGTCATGCGCGAACGGTCGGTCAGCACCAGTTGCACGTGCTGCTCGATCACCGCACGCGGGATCGGCCCGTCGTGCGACGCCAGCGGGTGGGTCGGCGCCACCACCGTGACGGCCGCCACGTCGAGCAGCGGTTGCGATTCCAGCGTGTCGGGCACGTCGGGGAGGCTGCCGATCACCGCGATGCGGCACTGCCCGTCGAGCACCGGCTGCAGGATCGCACCCATCGCATCCACATGCAGCCGCAGCGGCGTGCCGGGGAATTCGTGGCGGAACGCATCGACCGCCTGCGTCAGCCATTCCATCGGGAACAGCGCATCCATCGCGACCGACAGCTCCGGCTCGAGCCCGTCGGAGAGGCTCTTGGCGCGCGCCTTGAAGCCGTCGACGCCGCGCGCGACGATGCGCGCGTCGGCCAGCAGCGCGCGGCCTTCGTCGGTCAGCGTCGGCAGGCGGCCGCTGCGGTCGAACAGCGTCACGCCGATCTGGCGCTCCAGCTGCGCGATCGCCTGGCTCACCACCGACTGGGTGCGGTGCAGCTTGCGCGCCGCACCGGAAAAACTACCTCGTTCGACGCAGGCGATGAAGATCTTCAGCTGGTCGAAGGTGACGGGGTCACGCATGGGACGGCAAGGCTCCGGGGATCAGAACGGCAATGACAGGTAGTACTGGCCCAGCTCGGTCAGCTGGCCGTCCTGCTTGTCGACGAGCAGGCTGCTGAAGTGGGTGTCGTTGTCCCAGCGGCCGGTGAACCAGGCGTAGCGGTAGACGTCGGCACGGGCCTCGAGCATCGCGACCATGTCCTTCATCTGCTTCTTCTGCTTGACAACACTGTCGATCTGCGCGTCGCCGTCACCCTGGTGCCAATTCGCAAATTCGGTGACCCAGAACGTCTTGCCGTATTTCTTCAGGCGGTCGAGCTGCGCGTCCAGGCCGTAGTCGTACCAGTGGAACGAGAGCATGTCGATGCGCGGATCGCGCCCGCCGTTGGCGTTGCGGTAGGCGGTGTAGAAGGCATCCATCCAGACCACGGGATCCGTGAAGCCATTCAGGGTGCCCCAGGTGATCTGCGGGCCGACGATCTTCACCCCGGTCTTGGTCGCCAGCGCCTCGAGGCGCGGCCAAGCCGCCGCCGCATCGGCCGGCGTCGTCGTCGCCTGGCCGTACAGGTTCGGCTCGTTGATCACCAGCAGGTACTTGTACTGCGGGTTGGCCTTCAGCAACGCCTCGATCTCGGCGTCGTTGAACGCGAAGTTCCACACCATCGGCACGAAGTCGGTCCCGGTGGGCGGTGTCAGCTTCGGTCGCGGCGACCAGTTGTACCACCAGGACACGCCCGGCACGAGCGCGTTCAGGTCGCCGGCCGTCGCCACGTCGTAGGCGATGCCGCGCTTGAAGCTCTTCGCGGCCGGTGCGGGAGCAGGCGCCGGCGCCGGCGCAGGGGAAGGCGCCGGCGAGGGTGCAGGCGCAGGAGCAGGCGATGGGGCCGGTGCCGGTGCGGGAGCAGGTGATGGCGACGGTGCGGGTGCCGGCGAAGGCGGCGTGCCACCCACGGGCGCCGGGGACGGCGACGAATCGCTGCCGCCGCCGCAAGCGGCCAGTGCGGCCGTGGCCGCGGACGCGAGCGTCACGCCGAGCAGGCGCCGGCGCAGCCGGCTGTCGAGGTCATGGGGATCGTTCATCGGGAGCTTTCGCTTTTCAACGGTGCAGGCAGGCAGTCGCCCATGGGGAATGCGGGTTGCAGTTCGCATGCCACTGCCGCCGGACCCCAAAGTGGAACCGTCTATCACTTGCATCTGACGCAAACCGTCGATGCGAGGGCCAAACTTTGTCGGACGCCTCCTGCCGCCCCGACGCAATGTGCATCCCTCTTCCGAGGGTGGTGTATTTCAGGGAACTTTCGCCACCGAGTCCCGCCACACGAAAGTCGGCTCGAAGATGTGGGTCACGGGCAGCGTGCTGCCATAGCACTCGTTCAACAGATAGCGCGACGCGTTCGACACCACGTCCTGGATCGGAATGCGCACGCAGGTGAGCCGCGGGTTGCTGTACGAGGCCGGCTCGGAATCGTCATAGCCGACCACCGACACCTGCTCGGGCACGCGCAGCCCCGCGTGCTGCAGGCGCGAGATCGCCGCGATCGCCATCACGTCGTTCGCACCGAACAGGCCGGTGAACGGCACGCGCCGCTCCAGCAACTGCGAAGCCGCACGCCAGCCGCTCTCGGAACTGAAATCGCCTTCGACCTGCGGCACCGTCTCGCGCGCGATGCCATGCGCGGCGAGCTCCTCATAGAAGCCGGCCAGGCGCGCCTCGTTGTCGGGCGCGGAGTTCGGCCCCGAGATCACCGCGATCTGCCGATGCCCGCGGCTCAGCAGCGCCTGCGCCGCGAGCCGCCCGCCGACATGGTGGTCGGCCGAGAAGCACTGCGCCTCGAGCGTCGGCACCAGGCGGTTCAGCACCGCGAGGCGCGGCTGCAGGCGGTGCAGCGCGAGCAGATCCTCGTCGAGCAGCTCATTGCTCTGCAGCATCAGGCCGTCGCATTCGCGCTGGATCAGGAACGCGGTGCCGTCCAGCGCCTGCTGGCGCCGATCGCCGTGCCCGCAGCCGTTGGCGGCCACCATGTGGCGATCGAACTCGCGCAGTTCGGCATCCATGGTCTGCAGGATGCGGCCGAAGAACGGACCGCTGAAATCGGGCACGAAGACGCCGATCATGCCGAGCGTGCGCGACGACAGCGCCCGCGCGAGGCTCGACGGCCGGAAGCCGAGCTGGCGCACCGCGCCCTGCACCCGCTCCACCGCCGCCGGCGAGGCCGAGCCCCGGCCGGAGATCACGCGCGATGCGGTGCCCACCCCCACCCCCGCCAGCCGCGCCACGTCCTTGATGGTTGCCATTCGTCGCCCGTGAGAGAACCCATACCGAACCGGGAATCATAGGGAGTGGCCAGAGGCCGGGTTTTCCCCAATGTTGAATGACCGCAGAGGTGCTGAAATGCGTTCCGCTCTTTGGAACCGGTTCCAATTGAGGTGGCATTGTAGTGCCTGGACGTTCCGTCAAGTCAAGCAGTGGGTCGAGAAAGGTGTGGAGTGAGTACGAATTCGGCGAAGTACAGTGCAGAGCAGTTGGAGATTCCCAAGGATTCGAGGCTCTGGTCGCCCGACTTTCTGTTTGGTACCGCCACGGCGTCTTATCAGATCGAAGGCGCCATTCATGAAGATGGGCGCATCCCGTCGATCTGGGATACCTATTCCAATACCCCTGGCATGGTATTGAACGGGGACACCGGCGAGTTTGCCTGCGACCATTACCACCGCTGGCCGCAGGACCTGGAAATCATCGAGGAACTGGGCGTGCAGGCGTATCGCCTGTCGATCGCCTGGCCGCGCGTGATGGACGCGAAGAACCAGCCGAACCCGAAGGGCCTGGCGTTCTACAAGCGCCTGCTGGAGGCACTGAAGGCCAAGGGCATCCAGGCCTACGTGACGCTGTACCACTGGGACCTGCCGCAGTGGATCGAGGACCGCGGCGGCTGGACCAACCGCGAGGTGGTCTACCACTTCGCCGAGTACGCCGAGCTGGTGAGCCGCGAGTTCAAGGGGCTGGTGACGGCCTGGGCCACGCTGAACGAGCCGTGGTGCTCGGCCTTCCTGGGCTACGCCGTCGGCCGCCATGCGCCGGGCCGCCAGAACCTGCGCTACGCGACGCAGGCGATGCACCACCTGCTGCTCGCACACGGCACCGCGGTGGCGATCCTGCGCCGCAACGACCCGGGCGCGAAGGTCGGCATCGTCGCCAACGTCGGCGCCGCGGTGGCCGAGACGCCGTCGCCGAGGGACCAGGATGCCGCCTACCTGTTCGAGGTGCAGCACAACGACTGGATCCTCGACCCGCTGCTCAAGGGCAGCTACCCCGCCGACCTGTGGCGGCTGTGGCCCGGCGCCGAGCCGCTGGTGCTCGATGGCGACCTGCAGACGATCGCCGCGCCGCTCGATTTCCTCGGCATCAACTATTACTTCCGCACCCAGGTGAAGAGCGACGGGCGGCATGGTTTCATCGAAACCGACATGCCCGGCGTCGAGCGCACGCAAATGGGCTGGGAGGTTTATCCGCAGGGCCTGGCGCGCTTGCTGAAGGGATTCCACGCGAATTACCGGAACCTGCCGCCGATCTACATCACCGAGAATGGCATGGCCTCGGACGACAAGGTCGTCGACGGCCGCGTCACCGACCCGTCGCGCATCAGTTTCATCAGCCGCCACCTGCTGGCGGTGGACGACGCGATGCGCCACGGCGTGGATATCCGCGGGTATTTCATCTGGTCGCTGCTGGACAATTTCGAGTGGGCGTATGGGTATGAACGCCGCTTCGGCATCGTCCATGTCGACTACGACACCCAGGCGCGCACCTGGAAGGACAGTGGCCGCGTCGTGCAAGCCTTCATGAAGGCGCGACCCTCCAGGACCTGATCCCCCGCTAGACAGCTTCACCCCCCAATGAGCCGGAGTGCTCGAGTTTCACCACAGGAGACAGACATGGCGTTTCAATTGAAGGCAGTTCTCGCCGGCATGGTCGTGGGCTTCGGCGCACTCGGCGTTGTCACCCCGGCCCAGGCCCAGGTGAAGGCCGAGGTGATCCACTGGTGGACCTCGGGTGGCGAGTCGGCCGCCATCAAGGAGTTCGCGAACGCCTACAAGGCCGCCGGCGGTACCTGGGTCGACAGCGCGGTGGCCGGCGCCGACAACGCGCGTGCCGCGGCCATCAACCGCATCGTCGGCGGCAACCCGCCGACCGCCGCGCAGTTCAACACCTCGAAGCAGTTCCACGACATCGTCGCCGAAGGCAAGCTGGCCGACATGGACGAGGTCGCGGCGAAGGAAGGCTGGGACAAGATCCTGCCGCAGCCGGTGCTGAACACCGTCAAGGTGAAGGGCCACTACTACGCCGTGCCGGTCAACGTGCACATGCCCGCCTGGTTCTGGTACTCGAAGGCCGCCTTCGCGAAGGCCGGCATCAAGGACGAGCCGAAGACCATCGACGAGTTCTTCGCCGCCCTCGACAAGCTGAAGGCCGCCGGCCTGGTGCCGCTGGCGCTGGGCGGCCAGTCGTGGCAGGAGCGCATCACCTTCAACGCGATCCTGGCGCACGTCGGCGGCCCGGAGATGTTCCTGAAGTTCTACCGCGACAAGGATGCCGCGCTGGTGACGAGCGAGCCGTTCAAGAAGGTGCTCGCGACCTTCAAGCGCCTGCACAACTATGTCGACGCCGGCTCGCCGGGCCGCAACTGGAACGACGCGACCGCGATGGTGATCTCCGGCAAGGCCGGCGTGCAGATCATGGGCGACTGGGCCAAGGGCGAGTTCCAGGCCGCGAACCAGACGGCCGGCAAGGAATTCGGCTGCTTCCCGGGCTTCGGTCCGAAGTCGCCGTACATCGTCGCCGGTGACGTGTTCGTGTTCCCGAAGACGACGAATGCCGAGGCGATCAAGGCGCAGAAGCTGCTCGCGACGACGATGACCTCGCCGGCTGCGCAGGTCGCCTTCAACAACAAGAAGGGCTCGATCCCGATCCGCACCGACGTCGACACCTCGAAGATGGACATCTGCGCGCAAGCCGGTGTGGCCATCATGAAGGACGCCTCGCGCCAGCTGCCGGATTCGGAAATGCTCGCGACGCCCGACACCATCGGCGCGGTGCAGGACGTGCTGACCAAGCTGTGGAACACCAACCAGTCGGTGGATGACGCCGCGAAGGCGCTGGCCGTTGCGTTGAAGACCTGACCCCACAGGTCGGGCGGCTTGGGTGTAAATCCCACGGTGGGCTGCGGCCCACCGTTTTTTTGTCTACCCTTGCCGCCTTGGCAAGGCTTCGAGGATTCCACGATGGACGTCGGGCGCAGCCGACTGCGGCAACACTGGTCGGTCTACGCGGCACTGCTGCCGATGGCCGCCACGGTGCTGTTCGCCTACATCGGCACGGTGCTGTGGTCGGTGCGGATCTCGCTGTCGAACTCGCGCACCTTCCCGAGCGACAGCTTCGTGGGCCTCGCGCAGTACGAGCGGCTGTTCACCAGCGAGCGCTGGATGGTCTCGGTGCACAACGTGCTGATCTTCGGCGTGCTGTTCATCCTCGCGTGCCTCGCGATCGGCTTCCTGCTCGCGGTCTTCATCGACCAGAAGGTGGCCGGCGAGAGCGTGCTGCGCACCGTCTTCCTCTACCCGTATGCGATGAGCTTCGTCGCGACCGGGCTGGTGTGGCAGTGGATCCTGAACCCGGAGCTCGGCCTGCAGACCACGGTGCGCGGCTGGGGCTTCGAGAACTTCAGCTTCGACTGGATCGTCAGCCAGGACAAGGTGATCTACACGATCGTGATCGCCGCCGTGTGGCAGGCCTCGGGGCTCGTGATGGCGCTGATGCTGGCCGGGCTGCGCGGCATCGACGAGGAGATGTGGAAGGCCGCGCGCATCGACGGCATCCCGCGCTGGCGCGTCTACGCGAGCATCGTGCTGCCGCAGCTCGGCCCGTCGTTCGCGACCGCGCTGGTGCTGCTGTCGGTGGGCGTCGTGAAGGTCTATGACGCGGTGATCGCGATGACGCAGGGCGGCCCCGGCATCGCGAGCGAGGTGCCGGCGAAATTCATCATGGATTACCTGTTCGGGCGCGCCAACATCGGCCTCGCGTCCGCCGCGAGCACGGTGATGCTGCTGACGGTGCTGGCCGTGATCACGCCGTGGCTGTATGCACGCAGCCGCGCCAACCGCAACGCCCGGGAAGCCTGAGGTCTCAACCGATGTCGACTCCCTCTACGGCCCTCCCGGCCGCCGCCATTCCGGTGCGCTCGAAGCGCCCGCCGCGCGTCACGCCGGCGCGCATCGGCGTCTACGCCTTCCTGCTGACCGGCGCCGCGTTCTTCCTGCTGCCGCTGTACGTGATGCTCGTCACCTCGGTGAAGCCGATGGCCGAGATCCGCCTGGGCAACCTGTTCGCGCTGCCGAACGCCTGGACCATCGAGCCCTGGATTGCTGCCTGGTCGCAGGCCTGCACCGGCCTCGATTGCAGCGGCATCCAGGTCGGCTTCTGGAACTCGGTGAAGATCGTGCTGCCGAGCACGGTGATCTCGATCTTCTTCGGCGCGCTCAACGGCTACGCGCTGTCGTTCTGGCGCGCGCGCGGCGCGAACCTGCTGTTCGGCGTGCTGATGATCGGCGCCTTCGTGCCCTACCAGGTGGTGATGTTCCCGCTGGTGCGGGCGTTCGCGGCGGCCGGCATCTTCAGCAGCCTGCCGGGCATCGTGCTGATCCACACCATCTTCGGCATGCCGGTGATGACGCTGCTGTTCCGCAACTACTACGCGTCGGTGCCGGGCGAGCTGTTCAAGGCGGCGCGCATCGACGGCGGCGGCTTCTTCCGGATCTTCTTCCAGCTGATGCTGCCGATGGCCACACCGATCATCATCGTCGCGGTGATCATGCAGGTGACGGCGATCTGGAACGACTTCATCCTCGGGCTGGTGTTCGCCGGGCGCGACAACCTGCCGATGACGGTGCAGCTGAACAACGTGATCAACACGACGACCGGCGAGCGCCTGTACAACGTGAACATGGCGGCCACCGTGCTCACCTCGCTGGTTCCGCTGGCCATCTATCTCATTTCAGGTCGCTGGTTCGTCCGCGGCATTGCGGCTGGTGCCGTGAAGGGTTGAGTCCGTGTCTGCCATTCCTGTGAACACATCGTCCGAGACAGCGTCCGCCGCGCCGCCTTCTTCTTCCGCCGCATCGCCGGTGTCGCACGTGGCGTCGGCGAACGTCGACATCCGCCAGCTCGAGATCCGCCTGGGCGGCGTGCCGATCATTGCCGCGATGGACCTGCACGTGCAGGCCGGCGAGTTCCTGGTGCTGCTCGGGCCGTCGGGCTGCGGCAAGTCGACGCTGCTGCACTCGATCGCCGGGCTGCTGGACGTGCACGCCGGCAGCATCGAGATCGGCGGGCGCGACGTGACCTGGGCCGACCCGAAGGACCGCTCGATCGGCATGGTGTTCCAGTCGTATGCGCTGTACCCGACGATGTCGGTGGAGCGGAACATGTCGTTCGGGCTGCGCGTGAACGGCACGCCGAAGGCCGAGATCGAGAAGCGCGTGGCGCGCGCCGCCGAGATCCTGCACCTGCAGGAGCTGCTGAAGCGCAAGCCGTCGCAGCTGTCGGGCGGGCAGCGCCAGCGGGTGGCGATCGGCCGTGCGCTGGTGCGCGACGTCGGCGTGTTCCTGTTCGACGAGCCGCTGTCGAACCTCGACGCGAAGCTGCGCGCCGAGCTGCGCCGCGAGCTGAAGCAACTGCACAAGAACATCGGCACGACGATGGTCTACGTGACGCACGACCAGGTCGAGGCGATGACGCTCGCGTCGCGCATCGCGGTGATGAACAAGGGCCGCATCCAGCAGATCGGCGCGCCGGGCGAGATCTACAACCGGCCGGCCAACGTGTTCGTGGCCGGCTTCCTCGGCTCGCCGAGCATGAACTTCGCCGAGGGCACGCTGCAGGTGGCAGGCGGTGCGGTGACGTTCCGGCGCGCCGGACTCTCGGTCGACGTGACGCGCTACGCGTTCGCGCAGGCGCCGCGCGACGGGCAGGCGGTGCTGCTGGGCATCCGCCCGGAAGACATCGCGCTGCACCTGGACGGCGCCGCGGCCGGCGACGGCACCGGCACGGTCGCACTGGTGGAGCCGATGGGCGCGCAGACCATCGTCTGGATGGACGTGCAGGGCCAGCAGATCAGCGCGATGCTGAGCGGGCATGCGGAGCCGGTGGTGGGCCAGCAGGCGCCGTTCCGGATCGCGGCGGAGAAGGTGTCGCTGTTCGAGCCGGGGTCGCAGGAGCGGCTCTGAGGGGTGGAAGGCAGCCCTCCCATATTTCCGAGTTCTTCGATATTTACTGTGCAGTAAATATGGGGTTTGCGAGAAATATGGTGAACCACCTGCGGCCGAGTAGCGCGCAATTCTGTAGAAATTGAGGAGCCGGCGCGAGCAACGCT
>NZ_JBFUFQ010000033.1:0-40113 GCF_056403355.1 Rhizobacter sp. P2_H3
CTGTACGGCCAGCGCCGGCTGTTCCTGCTCGGCATCGCCGGCTTCACGCTCGCGTCGCTCGGCTGCGGCCTCGCGCAGTCGCAGGCGGTGCTGATCGTCGCGCGCGCGGTGCAGGGGCTGGCCGGCGCGGTGGTGTCGGCGATCTCGCTGTCGCTGATCATGAACCTCTTCACCGAGCCGGCCGAGCGCGCGAAGGCGATGGGCGTCTACGGCTTCGTCTGCGCCGGCGGCGGCAGCATCGGCGTGCTGCTCGGCGGCTTGTTGACCGGCGCACTGAGCTGGCACTGGATCTTCCTCGTCAACCTGCCGATCGGCATCGCGGTGGCGGCACTGTGCGGGGTGCTGCTGCCGGCCACGCCACCGGCGGCGCATGGCGCGAAGCTCGACGTGGCGGGTGCGGCGACGATCACCATCGCGCTGATGCTGGCGGTGTACGCCATCGTCAACGGCAACGAGGCCGGCTGGCTGTCGGCGCAGACGCTCGGCCTGCTGGGCGGCGCCATCGTGCTGCTCGGCGCGTTCTTCACGATCGAGTCGCGCGTGGCCGAGCCGCTGGTGCCGCTGTCGCTGTTCCGGCTGCGCAACCTGTCGACCGCCAACATCGTCGGCGTGCTGTGGGCAGCCGGCATGTTCGCGTGGTTCTTCATCTCGGCGCTGTACCTGCAGCTGGTGCTCGGCTACACGCCGATGCAGGTCGGGCTCGCGTTCCTGCCGTCCAACCTGATCATGGCGGCGTTCTCGCTCGGGTTGTCGGCCAAGCTGGTGATGCGGTTCGGGCTGAAGAAGCCGCTGGCCGGCGGGCTGCTGGTGGCGGCGCTCGGGCTCGCGCTGTTCGCGCGCGCACCGGTCGACGGGAATTTCTGGATCGACGTGCTGCCGAGCATGCTGCTGCTGGGCGTTGGTGCCGGGGTCGCGTTCAACCCGCTGCTGCTGGCCGCGATGAGCGAGGTGCAACCGCAGGATTCAGGGCTCGCCTCCGGCATCGTCAACACCGCGTTCATGATGGGCGGCGCGCTCGGGCTGGCGGTGCTGGCCAGCCTGGCTGCGGCGCACAGCGGCGCACAGGTGTCAGCGGGCGCGGACCCGAAGGGCGCGCTCACCGCCGGCTACCACCTCGCGTTCCTGATCGGCGCGGTGTTCGCGGCAGCCGGCGGATTGCTCGGCGCCGCGCGGTTCACCGCGGTTCGCGCATCAGCCGGCGAGCAGCCCGCGCACGCGGCTTAGCTGGTGCACTCGAGCTGCAGCGACTGGATGTGGCCGCCGACGCCGAGCTTGGTGATCAGGCCCCCTTCGCGGCTGTTGGGACCGAAGGCGACGGAGCGATCCTTGAACATCGCGTGCTCGTAGACGCGCAGCGTGGCCTTCGGGCCGGTCACCAGGCTGTCGATCTCCTTCTTGAGCTGCCGGCCGTTCATCTTGTCGGCGCTGTCGAGCGAGACCGGTCCGACCAGCGTAGCGACCTCGCCCTTGAAGTTGCGTTCGCCGTAGAACTGGGCCCAGCAGCCGGATTCCAGCGCGGGGCTCGAGATCTCGACCGGCACCTGCACGATGACGGGCTGCGGGCGCGTGTCGCCGGTGGCGGTCTGCAGGTTGCTCGGCGTGGAGCTGCAGCCGGCGGCGATGAAGGCGGTGAGGACGGCAAGCGGGACGAGCGTGGTGAAGCGGTTCATGCGATTCCTCGTGAAGGTGTCGCGGCCCCGCCCTCGGGGCCGACTCTTCGACGATGATCGATGCGGCTTGGCGGCCCGTCGATCGGAGGCGGCCGCTACCCGCTGTAGGCGGCCATCACCTCCTCACCGGGCCGCGTCGTCCTTCAGCTGCGGCAGCGCCGAGCCGCCCGCCGACGTCAGCAAGCCCGCCTGCGAATACACCATCAGCTTCTCGCGCGTGTCGGCGATGTCGAGGTTGCGCATCGTCAGCTGGCCGATGCGGTCGAGCGGCGAGAACGGCGCGTTCTCGACCTTCTCCATCGACAGCCGCTCCGGCGCGTAGGTCAGGTTCGGGCTCTCGGTGTTGAGGATCGAGTAGTCGTTGCCGCGGCGCAGTTCGACCGTCACCTCGCCGGTGACGGCACGCGCCACCCAGCGCTGCGCCGTCTCGCGCAGCATGATGGCCTGCGGGTCGAACCAGCGGCCCTGGTACAGCAGGCGGCCGAGCTTCAGGCCGTTCATGCGGTACTGCTCGATGGTGTCTTCGTTGTGGATGCCGGTCACGAGGCGCTCGTAGGCGATGTGCAGCAGCGCAAGGCCCGGCGCCTCGTAGATGCCGCGGCTCTTCGCCTCGATGATGCGGTTCTCGATCTGGTCGCTCATGCCCAGGCCGTGCCGCCCGCCGATGCGGTTGGCCTCGAGGAACAGCGCCACCGGGTCGGTGAAGCCCTGCCCGTTCAGCGCGACCGGGCGGCCCTCTTCGAAGCGGACGGTCACCTCCTCGGCCTTCACCGCCACGTCGTCGCGCCAGAAGGCCACGCCCATGATCGGGTTGACGATGCGGATGCCGCTGTTCAGGTGCTCCAGGTCCTTCGCCTCGTGCGTGGCGCCGAGCATGTTGGAGTCGGTGGAGTAGGCCTTCTCGGCCGACATCTTGTAGCCGAAGCCGGCCTTCGTCATGAAGGCCGACATCTCGGCGCGGCCGCCCAGTTCGTCGATGAACAGCTGGTCGAGCCAGGGCTTGTAGATCTTCAGGTTCGGGTTGGTCAGCAGGCCGTAGCGGTAGAAGCGCTCGATGTCGTTGCCCTTGAAGGTGCTGCCGTCGCCCCAGATGTTGACGTCGTCCTCCTTCATTGCGGCGACCAGCATCGTGCCGGTGACCGCACGCCCGAGCGGCGTGGTGTTGAAGTAGGTGATGCCGGCGGTGGAGATGTGGAAGGCGCCGGCCTGCAGCGCGGCGATGCCTTCATTGGCCAGCTGCAGCCGGCAGTCGACCAGGCGGGCCTTCTCGGCGCCGTACAGCATCGCCTTGCGCGGGATCTCGTCGTAGTCCGGCTCGTCGGGCTGGCCGAGGTTGGCGGTGTAGGCATAGGGCAAGGCGCCCTTGAGCTTCATCCAGTGCAGCGCGGCGCTGGTGTCCAGGCCGCCGGAGAAGGCGATGCCGACTTTCTGCCCGAGGGGCAGGTTCTGGAGGATGGTGGCCATCTGGGGTCTTCGAGAGGGAAAGCTGCGAACCGACGAGCGGGCGGGCCGCCATTTTAGGCGGCACGCCTCCTCGCCAGCGCCGCCCCCTCCCCCAGCGCCTTCAGCTTCGCCTCCGCCACCGCCCGGCTCATCGGCGCAAGCCCGCAGTTCGTGCACGGGATCAACCGCTCCTTCGGCACGAACTGCAGCGCGCGGCCGATGGTGTCGGCCACCTCTTCCGGCGTCTCGATGGTGTCGCTCGCGACGTCGATCACGCCGACCATCACGTCCTTGCCGGCCAGCAGCCGCATCAGGTCGGGCGGCACGTGCGAATGGATGCATTCCAGGCTCACCTGGTCGATGCGGCTCGCGGCCAGCGCCGGGAACACCTTCTCGTACTGCCGCCACTCGTCGCCCAGCGAGTTCTTCCAGTCGATGTTGGCCTGGATGCCGTAGCCATAGCAGATGTGCACCGCGGTCGTGCAACGCAGCCCCTCGGCCGCGCGCTCCAGCGCCTTCACGCCCCAGTCGGCCGCCTCTTCCATGTAGACGTTGAAGGCCGGCTCGTCGAACTGCACGATGTCGACGCCATCGGCCTCCAGCGCGCGCGCCTCCTGATTCAGCAGCTCGGCGAACGCGAAGGCCATCTTCACGCGGTCGCCGTAGAAACGGTCGGCCACGGTGTCGACGATCGTCATCGGGCCGGGCAGCGTGAACTTGATCTTGCGCTGCGTGTGCGCCCGCAGGAAGCGCGCCTCGGTCGCGTGCACGCGGCCGCTCAGGCTCAGCGGGCCCACCACCTGCGGCACCATCGCCTTGTAGCGGTCGCGGCGGATGCCCATCTCGACCTTGTGCTCGAAGTCGATGCCGGCCACCCGCTCCAGGAAGCCGTGCACGAAGTGCTGGCGCGACTGCTCGCCGTCACCGATCACCGACAGCCCGGCATCCTCCTGGGCCTTGATCCACAGCAGCGTCGCATCGAGCTTGGCCTGCGCCAGCGCGTCGCCCTCGGCCTTCCAGGTGGGCCACAGCTTGCCGGTCTCGGCCAGCCAGGCGGGTTTCGGCAGGCTGCCGGCGACGGTTGCATCGAACATCGGGTCATCTCCTGAAATGCTGTGACACCCCGGCAGCGCAAGGCACACCGTCCTACGACGCGCCGGGATCGCGGCCGACAGCCGGCCCGCATGCGGGCCGCTAACTTGGCCTGCGCGGGCGATTGTCCGTTGCCTTGCGGAGATTCCCCGTGCCGACTTCCCCTACCCCTTCCCGCGCGCTGCTGACCCGCGTGCTCGCCGTCGTGCTGATCCTGTCCGGCCTCGCGCTCGCCGGCGGCGGCGCATGGCTGATCGCGCTGCACGGCAGCCCGTACTACCTCGCCGCCGGCGTCGCCGCCCTCGCGAGCGGCGCGTTGCTGTGGCGCAGGCGCAGCGCCGCGCTGTGGGTGTTCACCGGCTGGCTGCTCGCGACGCTGGCCTGGGCGCTGTGGGAATCCGGCCTCGACTGGTGGCCGCTCGCGGCGCGGCTGGACCTGCTGTTCGTGCTCGGCGTGCTGCTGGTGACGCCCTGGGTCGCGCGCGCGCKGGGCAGCGCCGGCCTGGGCAGCGCGCGCGCCGCGCTGGCCACCGTGCTGATGCTGTCCGGCGTCGTCGCGGTCGCGTCGTGGACGGTCGATCGCCACGACCAAGCCGGCAACCTGCCGGCCGCCGCCGTGGTCAGCGACGCCGCGTCGGCCGTGCCCTCCGACGAATGGCATGCCTACGGCCGCACCGGCCACGGCCAGCGCTGGTCGCCGCTGAAGCAGATCACGCCCGACAACGTCGGCAGCCTGCAGCTGGCCTGGCAGTACCGCACCGGCGACCTGCGCGGCCGGCCCGGCGACCCGGTCGAGACGACCTACGAGGTCACGCCGCTGAAGATCGGCAACCGGCTCTACCTGTGCACGCCGCACCAGTCGGTGGTGGCACTCGACGCGACCACCGGCCAGCAGGCGTGGCGCTACGACCCGCCGATCCAGGGTGGCCTGGCGCTGCAGCACCTGACCTGCCGCGGCCTGGCCTACCAGCCGCCGGCCGCACCGGCCACGAAGGCCGCCGGCGCCTGCCCCGCGAAGCTCTTCATGCCCACCGCCGACGGGCGCCTGCTCGCACTCGACCCCGAGACCGGCAAGCTCTGCCGCGGCTTCGGCAACGGCGGCCAGGTCGACCTGTGGGCGCACATGCCGAACCTGAAGCCGGGCTCGTACTACTCGACCTCGCCCCCCGTCGTCACGCAGAACCTGGTGGTCATCGGCGGCACCGTGCTCGACAACGTGTCGACGAAGGAGCAATCGGGCGTGATCCGCGCGTTCGACATCGAGACCGGCGCGCTGGTGTGGAACTGGGATTCCGGCAACCCCGACGCGACCGCGCCGATCGCCGCCGGTGCGAGCTACACGCCGAACTCGCCGAACAGCTGGTCGATCTCCAGCGTCGACGAGGCGCTGGGCCTGGTCTACGTGCCGATGGGCAACCAGCCGCCCGACCAGTGGGGCGGCCAGCGCAGCGCGGCCGTCGAGACCTACTCGTCGTCGGTGGTGGCGCTGGAGCTCGCGACCGGCAAGGTGCGCTGGGTGTTCCAGACGGTGCACCACGACCTGTGGGACTACGACGTGCCGTCGCAGCCGAGCCTGCTCGACCTCACGGTCGGCGGCGCGACGGTGCCGGCCCTGGTGCAGCCGACCAAGCAGGGCGAGCTGTTCGTGCTGGACCGCCGCACCGGCAAGCCGCTGCTGCCGGTCGAGGAGGTGCCCGCGCCGCAGGGCGCCGCGAGCGGCGACCACACCGCGCCGACACAGCCGCGCTCGGCCGTGTCGTTCGAGCCGCAGCGGCTGCAGGGCCGCCACATGTGGGGCGCGACGCTGTTCGACCAGCTGGCCTGCCGGATCGCCTTCCACCGGCTGCGCTACGACGGCCGCTTCACGCCGCCGTCCGAAGGCGGCTCGCTGATCTACCCCGGCAACTTCGGCGTCTTCAACTGGGGCGGCATCGCGGTCGACCCGGTGCGGCAGGTCGCCTTCACGACGCCGACCACGCTGG
The DNA here is from genome assembly GCF_056403355.1 of Rhizobacter sp. P2_H3. Taxonomy (NCBI): domain Bacteria; kingdom Pseudomonadati; phylum Pseudomonadota; class Betaproteobacteria; order Burkholderiales; family Sphaerotilaceae; genus Rhizobacter; species Rhizobacter sp. P2_H3. The sequence continues at coordinate 6,188 of NZ_JBFUFQ010000033.1, forward strand.
CCTTCACGTCGACGCTGGTGCCGCGCCCGGATGCCACGAGCCTGATGGTGCAGGGCAAGGGCGAGCCGCAGGGCCCGCTGCCGGCGCTGAACGAGAACTTCGGCGCGCCGTACGCGGCGAAGATGAGCGCGTTCACGTCGCCGCTCGGCATCCCGTGCCAGCAGCCGCCGTGGGGCAGCGTCGCGGGCGTCGACCTGCGCACCGGGCAGGTGGCCTGGAAGCACCGCAACGGCACGGTGCGCGACCTGTCGCCGCTGCCGCTGCCGTTCCGCATGGGGGTGCCGAACATCGGCGGGCCGGTGATGACGGCCGGCGGCGTGGCCTTCCTGTCGGGCACGCTCGACGACTACGTGCGCGGCTACGACGTGACCACCGGCCGCGAGCTGTGGAAGCAGCGGCTGCCGGCCGGCGGGCAGGCGACGCCGATGACCTATGCGGGCACGGACGGGCGGCAGTTCCTGCTGGTGGTGGCCGGCGGACACGGCTCGACCGGGACGAAGCCGGGGGACTACGTGCTGGCGTATGCATTGCCACGCTGAGGGCGCCGAGGGCGCTGCCGCGTTAGCATGCCGCCTTTGCCCCCAACAAGGAATTCCCATGCAGACGACCGCCTCCGGCCTCCAGTACGAAGACACCGTGCCGGGCACCGGCGCCGAAGCCCAGGCCGGCCAGCACGTGCGCGTGCACTACACCGGCTGGCTCTACAACAACGGCGTCAAGGGCGCCAAGTTCGACAGCAGCAAGGACCGCAACGACCCGTTCGAGTTCGGCCTCGGCGCCGGCATGGTGATCAAGGGCTGGGACGAAGGCGTGCAAGGCATGAAGGTCGGCGGCACGCGCGTGCTGGTGATCCCGGCGCAGCTGGGCTACGGCGCACGCGGCGCCGGCGGCGTGATCCCGCCGAACGCCACGCTGATGTTCGAGGTGGAGCTGCTCGGCGTCTGATCCGGCGGCCGGCGATGACGATTCAATACGACATCGTCCACACGACGACCTACCGCTACGCGAAGCCGGTGCGCTTCGGCGAGCACCGCGTGATGTTCCGCCCGCGCGACAGCCACGACCTGCGCGTGCTCGCCACCGACCTGCAGGTCAGCCCCGAGGCCGGCGTGCGGATGATCCAGGATCCGTACTCGAACTCGATCGCGCTGGTGCAGCCGCTGGTCGAGGCCGACGAACTGCGCTTCGTCTGCTCGTTCACGATCGAGCACGCGAGCAGCCACAACCTGGAGCTGCCGCTGTCGCCATCGGCCGAGTTCTTTCCGTTCTCGTACTCGGTCGACGAGCGCTTCGACCTCGAGCACTACCTGCGCCCGCACCACGACGACCCGGACGGCACGCTCGCCGCGTGGGCCCGCCAGTTCATCCGCACCGACGGCCCCACCGGCACCCGCGACATGCTGGTGCGCATGAACCAGCACATCCGCGACACCTTCCGCTACGCCGACCGCGACGAGGAAGGCACGCAGCCCCCGCTGAAGACGCTCGCGCTCAACAGCGGCAGCTGCCGCGACTTCGCATTGCTGATGATGGAGGCGTTGCGGCGGCTCGGCGTGGCGGCGCGCTTCGTCTCGGGCTACCTCTACGACCCGGCGCTCGACCCGGCCGCACCCCGCGACGGCCCTGACGACAAGGACACCGTGCCCACGACCGGCGCCGGCGCGACGCACGCCTGGCTGCAGGCCTACCTGCCCGGTGCCGGCTGGCTGCCGTTCGACCCGACCAACAACCTGCTCGGCGGATCGCAACTGGTGCGGGTGGCCGTCGTGCGCGATCCGAAGCAGGCCGCGCCGATCTCGGGCAGCTGGTTCGGCGATGCCGACGCCTACGTCGGCCTGCAGGTCGACGTGAAGGTCACGCGGACGGGCTGATCAGGCGCGCGTGACCGGGTGGTGCGCGAGGTCCAGCGGCGGCCGGCCCACCGGGTCGTCGCCCTCGTCCTCATGCGGCTCACCGCCCCGGGCCATCGCCTGGTATTCCTCCATCAGCTTGGCCTTGCGCGACGCGAGCCGCGCGCCCACCGCCTTCAGGTCGACCTTGGCCTTCTTCGCCTTCGGGAAGATCTTGCTGTGCTCTTCCTCGACGTGCGCATCGATGTGCTTGCCGAGCACGATGACCTTGGCATCGAACTGGCCGTCGGTCGGCGTCATCGCCCCGATCTCGGCGATCAGCTCGCGCGCACTCGCATGCTCGACCTCGGCCTGATCGACCAGCGCATCGTCGGCGATCGCGGCGCGCACCGCCGGGTAGAAGATCTCTTCCTCGATCTGGCCGTGCACCGTGAGCTCCATGCAGATGCGCTCGGCCACCGCGCGGCGCTCGCCGTCGGTGTTGCTGCGGTCACTGAGCTGGTGGAACGCGATGAACAGTTTCTTGATCGCGATGTGGTCGGCCTTCAGCATCTCGATGGCGTCGAAGCGCGACGGCTTGGCGCGGGGACGGGGGGCAGCTGGCATGGTGATCTCCTTTCAATGCGACTTCAACGTTGGATTGACTGCATTCAGGCGAGCGTGGCCACAACCCGGTGCCGGGCACCGTCGTCGACGAATGGTACGCCGCCCTCGAGGGAAACAGGCTGTCCGTCGTGCTGCAGCGACCAGCGGCCCGGGGCCGCTTTCGCCGAGGTGGGCGACGGGGTTTGCGCCGAATTGACAACTTCGATTTCATAGACCGTGCGGCCGCGCCGCAGCGTGACGCTGAAGCCCGGCCAGCCGGCCGGCACCACCGGTGCGATGCGCAGCACGCCGTCGCGCACGCGCACGCCCAGCAGCTCTTCGATGCCGATGCGCCAGTACCAGCCGGCGGCCCCCGTGTACCAGGTCCAGCCGCCCTTGCCGGTGTGCGGCGACTCGCCGTAGATGTCGGCCGCCATCACGTACGGCTCGACGCGGTAGCGCTGCACCGTGAGCCGCGAATCGCTCTTGTCGATCGGGTTCAGCATCGCGTACAGCGGGTACGCGCGGCCGGCATCGCCGAGGCGCGCGAAGGCCATCGCGGTCCACACCGCGGCGTGCGTGTACTGCCCGCCGTTCTCGCGGATGCCCGGCACGTAGCCCTTGATGTAGCCGGGGTCGTGCGCGGTCTTGTCGAAGCTCGGCGTGAACAGCCGGATCAGCTGCGCGTCGCGGTCGATCAGCATCTCGTCGACCTTCTCCATCGCATCGCGTGCGCGCTGCGGGTCGCCGCCGCCGGCGATCACCGCCCAGCTCTGCGCCAGCGAATCGATGCGGCATTCGTCGTTGGAGGCCGAGCCGAGCGGCGTGCCGTCGTCGAAGTACGCACGGCGGTACCACTGCCCGTCCCAGGCGTTGGTGTCGACCGCGGCCATCAGCTCCTGCGACAGCAGCGTCCATTCGGAGACCAGGTCGGCGCGCTCGCGGCGCATCGCGATCGGCATGAATTCATCGAGCACCGACTTCAGGAACCAGGCCATCCAGACGCTTTCGCCCTGGCCCTTCCAGCCGACCCGGTTCATGCCGTCGTTCCAGTCGCCGCAGCCCATCAACGGCAGCCCGTGCACGCCGCGCCCGCGGCTCACCTGGATCGCGCGCACGCAATGCTCGAACAGGCTCGCGCTCTCGTGCGAGATGGTCGGCTCGAAGTACTGGCTCTCCTCGTGCGGCGGCAGCTGCGGGCCTTCGAGGAACGACACCGTCTGGTCGAGCACCGCATCGTCGCCGGTCACCGACACGTAGTACGCCACCGCGTACGGCAGCCACAGCCGGTCATCGGAGAACGTGGTGCGCACGCCCTTGCCACTCGGCGGGTGCCACCAGTGCTGCGCATCGCCCTCGACGAACTGCTGCGCCGCCGCGCGCAGCAGGTGGTCGCGCGCGAAGCCGGGCCAGGCATGCACCAGCGCCATCACGTCCTGCAGCTGGTCGCGGAAGCCGTAGGCACCGCCCGCCTGGTAGAAGCCGCAGCGGCCCAGGCAGCGGCTGCTCAGCACCTGGTACAGCAGCCAGCGGTTGAGCATCAGGTCGAAGGCGCGGTCGGGCGTGCGCACCTGCACCGCGCCGAGCAGCTCGTCCCACTGCGCCTGCACGTTCGCCAGCGCCTGGTCGGCATCGCGCGTGGTCATGCGCACCAGTTCGTCGGCGCCGGCCAGGCTCGCCGCCTGGCCGAACGAGAACACGACCACGTCGGATTCGCCCGGCTCCAGCTTCAGCTCGACCTGCATCACCCAGCACGGGTCGGGGCCGACGCCGGCGGCCTGGCGCAGCGTGTGCTGCGATTCGAGCGCCTGCGGCGCTGCGAGCCCCTGGCCGATGCCGATGAACTCGGCGCGGTCGCAGGTCCAGCCGCTCACCGGGTGCGAGCTGCCGAGCCACGCGATGTCGCGCCCGAAATCGGCGTTCATCGGGTTGCGGGCGTACAGCGTGGTCGACGCGTTGCGGCCGGCCCAGGTCGACAGCAGGTCGACCTTGCCGCTGCGGTTGTCGCCGATGCACAGGTTGACGTACAGCGTCAGCGTCAGCGTGCGGCGGCGTGCGCTGCGGTTGGCCACGCGCAGCCGCATCAGCTTGGCGGGCCGGTCCCACGCGACGAAGTGCGTCAGCTCCGATTCGATGCCGTCGGCCTGCGTCGTGAAGCGGCTGTAGCCGGCGCCGTGTGCGCATTCGTGCGTCGCGCCGGGTGCGCTGCGCGGCTGCGCGGTGGGCGTCCAGTAGGCGCCGGTCGCGCGGTCCTGCAGGTACAGGACCTCCGACGACGGATCGACCAGCGCATCGTTGGACCACGGCGTCAGCTGGTTCTCGCGGGCGTTCATGCGCCAGGTGAAGGCCGAGCCGCTCTCCGAGACCAGCGTACCGATCTGCGGGCTCGCGATCACGTTGACCCACGGGGCCGGCGTCGTGCGGCCCGGCGGCAGCACGATGCGGTACTCCTTGCCGTCGGGCGTGAAGCCGCCGGTGCCGTTGAAGAACTGCAGCTGGGCGGTGGCGGTCGGCTCCGACGGTGCACCGCCCTGCGCGAGCGGCGCGCGCAACGGCATCGCCTGCGGCAGCGACGAGGGCTCGCGCGGCGTACGCCGGCGCAGCTGGTCGCCGAGCAGCCCCTGGCCGCCCCGCAGCAGCACGCGGCACAGCGTCATCAGCAGGCGCCGTTCGTCATCGGGCAGGCGGTCGCCGCGCAGCACGTAGATGCGGCCGCCGCCCGCCGCCGCGTCGGGCCCGGCACCGGCCTGCCGCACCATGTTCTCGATCGCGTGCTGCATGTCGTCGGAATACGAGGTCGCACGGTCGTTCAGCACCACGATGTCGACCTCGAACGAGCGCGCCTTCCAGAAGTGGTGGCCGCGCACCATCTGCTGCACCAGCGGCAGGTCGTCGTTCGAATCGATGGTGACCAGCAGGATCGGACGGTCCCCCGAGATGCCGTAGCGCCACAGGGCGCGCTGCGACAGCTGGTTGCCGCGCATGAACTCGGTGCCGGGGCGGAACGTGGTGTCCGAGAACATCAGGTAGGCCGACAGCGACTGGAAATGCGTCGCCTCCTCGCTGCCGACGCCCAGCTGGTGCAGCTTGGCCTGCGCATACACCCACGAGCGCGAGATCTCGCGCTGCAGCGCGCTGAACGAACCGAGGCGCTGCCAGGTGCGGCTCGCGCTCTCGCGGTCGGTGCCGAAGGCGAGCACGAAGGCCACGCGCGCCGACTGGCCGGGCTTCAGCTCGATCGTCTGGCGCAGGCACAGCACCGGGTCGAGCACCGCGCCGGTCGTCATCGCGAGGCCGCCCTGCTCGGTCATCGCGAGCGGCTCGCGCTTGCTGCGGCCACGCCCGATCACCGTGCGGCGGTCGGTGTCGTACGACAGCGGCCCGGCCTGCGTGCCTTCGACCACCGCGCCGAGGATCGCCGTGGGCGCCGCCTCGTGCGATGCGCGCGGGCGCCGCGTGGCCAGCAGCGCGCCGCGCGCCGCGTCGTACTCGGTGGTGATGAACAGGTTCGAGAAGGCCGGGTGCGCCATGTCGGCATTGCGCTGGTTCAGCACCACCTCGCCGAGCGCGCTCACCTCGATGCGGCGCACGCCATGGCCCTCGTTGCTCAGCTTCAGCGTGCGGATCTCGGCGTCTTCCTGCTGTGCGACCACCACCTCCAGGCTGCTGCGGATGCCGTGCTGGCGCAGGTCGAACTGCGCGCGCGCCTCGGCGAACTCGACCGCCTGGAAATCGGGCTCGCTGAAGGTCGGCGCGAGCGTGGCCGACCACAGCACGCCCGAATCGGCGTCGCGCAGGTAGATGAAGAGCCCGCAGTCGTCGAGCACGCGGTCCTCGCGCCAGCGCGTGATGTCCAGGTCGGCGCATTCGCTGTAGCCGGAGCCGCTGGCCGTCAGCGCGGTCGCGTAGCGGCCGTTCGACATCAGGTGCACCGCCGGACGGCGCACGTCGGTGGCCTGCACGCGGCGCACGCGCTGCGTGGAATGGCGCGCGAGCTTCTCGTGGCGCTCGGGTGCCGCGGTGCTGTCGCGCGCGATCACGACCGAGCCGGCCACCTGCTCCTGCAGCAGCAGGTCGAAGGCGTTCATCTCGGGCTCGCGGTGGAAGCGGTCGGCCAGGCTGTCGGGCGTCAGCAGTTGGGTCAGCGCGAGCAGGCTCATCGCCTGGTGGTGCGCCATGTGGCTCTTGACGATGGCGCACTTCTCGTCTTCGCCGAGCCGCTCGGCGGTGAAGTCGATCGCCTCGTAGAAGCCGTGCGGCCCGAGGGCGCCGAGCCTGGCCAGCGCGGTGAAGTTCTGCCGCACCTCGGCCGGCGCGAACGGCGCGGCCAGCGCGGTGGCATAGGGCGCGACCACCAGTTGCCGGTCCATGCCGCGCTTCAGGCTCAGCGCCGGCGCGCCGGACGGCCCGTACTGGTAGGTCAGTTCGACGTCGCGCACGTTGACGCCCGACTCCGAGATGCCCCAGGGCACGTTCTGCTCGCGCCCGTAGCGGATCTGCTCGGTGATCGCGTTGCGGCAGGTCTGGTGCAGCAGGCTGCCGGGCGGCGTCTTCATCACCAGCGCCGGCATCAGGTACTCGAACATCGAGCCGGACCACGAGATCAGCACCGGGCCGGCGGCGACGAGCCCCATGTGGCGGCCGAGCCGGAACCAGTGGTCGACCGGCACGTCGCCCTTCGCCGCGGCGAGGTAGCTGCCGAGCCGCGACTCGGAGGCCAGCAGGTCGTAGCGCCCCTCGTCGAGCTGGTGCTCGGCGACACGGTAGCCGATCGAGAACAGCTTGCGCCGCGCATCGAACAGGAAGCCGAACTGCATGCCGCGCCAGGCCGCCTCGGCCTGCGCCGCACAGGTGTCCAGGTCGGCGAGCCAGACGGCGGTCGCATTGCGCGCCTCGGCGCAGGCCTTCAGCGCCGCGGCCAGCAGCATGGCCGCGGCCGGTGCCTGGCCGTGCAGCCGCTGCGCCTGCAGCAGCGCGGCCTCGACGTTGGCCAGGTGCGCCGGCACCTCGCCGACCCGCGGCACCACCGCAAGCAACTCGGCCAGCGGGCCCTTGAACACCTCGGGCGCCTGCTGCTGCAGCGTGCTGAAGGCCGCCTCGACCGCCCATGGGCAGTGGCGTTGCAGGTCGTCGATGTGCGCACCGAGTGCTTGGCACAGCCGCCCGGCTTCGTCGACGACCGGCTTCAGGCCGCCGGTGCCGGTGCCGGCCAAGGCGTCGGTCACACCGGCGCTGCCGAACGCGTAGGCATCGAGCAGTTCCTTCAGCTGCAGTGCGAGCTGCGACGCGCCGGCCAGGGCGCGGCCGGCGTCGGCGGGCGTCGCAGGCTCGGCCTGCAGCAGCTTGGCGCCGAGGTCGGCGACCGCGCGGTCGATCTCGACCGGGCTCACGTTGCCTCTCGGCGCGCTGCCCTTGGCGCCGCGCGGGCTGCCGGCGCGCAGCGTGCGCCACGCCGCCTGCAGTTCGAGGAAGCTGTCGCGCGGGCCGGCCAGGCGCTCCGGCCCGACCACCGGCCGCTCGCGCTCTTCCTGCAGCGCGCGGGCCACGACGACCAGGTGCGCCGCGAGGTTGCCGCTGTCGACCGACGACACGTAGCGCGGCTCCAGCGGCCGCAGGTACTGGGTCTCGTACCAGTTCAGCAGGTGGCCGTTGTACGTTTCCAGCTTCGCCATGCTGCCGAGCGTGGCCTTCATGCGGCCGAGGAAATCGCCGCCAGCCAGCCAGCCCAGGTCGCGCGCGCGCGTCAGCGCCAGCAGGTACAGGCCGATGTTGGTCGGCGAGGTGCGGTGCGCGACCACCTCTTCCGGCTCGAACTGCACGTTGTCGGGCGGGAGGTGGTTGTCGGCCGGGCCGACGTAGTCCTCGAAGAAGCGCCAGGTGCGGCGCGCGATGCGGCGGAACTCGCGCAGGTCGTGGTCGCCGGCGAGCCGGCCCGCCAGCAGCACCGGCGAGCTGATCGCGACCGCGATCACCGGCGCCAGCCACCAGACCGCCAGCAGCGGCGCCGCGGCGACGATCGCATCGCGGTTGAACAGCAGGATCAGCGCGCTCGACGCGACCAGCGGCAGCGTCGCGCTGCTGATGGCCCAGCTGAACTGCCGAAGCTGCCCGCCGGCGGCCGCCTTGGCTTGCGCGGCGGTGCGCCATTCGAGCATCTTGCGTTGCGAGACGAAGGTGCGCCACACGGCCCGCACGATCGCATCCGCCATCACGCAGGCGCTCTGCGCGAGCAGCACCAGCTCGATCAGCGCATGGCCGGCCACATGGCCGAGCTCGCGCGTCAGCTGGATCGGCCGGTTGCTGCGCACGCCCTTCGGCACCGGAGCGAACAAGGCCGAGAACCAGCCCAGCAGCCCGCTCAGGCTGATCGACGCCAGCACCAGCACGAGCCAAGCGAGCGGCTGTGCGGCCGGATCGATGAAGGCCGCGACGACCAGCGCGAACGACGCGATCGGCAGCAGCGAGCGCCGCAGGTTGTCGAGCATCTTCCAGCGGTTCAGCGGCGACAGCGGCTCGGCGCGCACGCCCAGCAGCCACGGCAACAGCTGCCAGTCGCCACGCACCCAGCGGTGCGAGCGCGCCGCGGCGACCTCGGAATGCGACGGCGAATCCTCGAAGAACGCGACGTCGCTGACCAGCGCGCAGCGCGCGAACGCGCTCTCGAACAGGTCGTGGCTGAGCAGCGCGTTCTCCGGCACCCGGCCCGACAGCGAGGTGTGGAAGGCCTGCAGGTCGTACAGCCCCTTGCCGGTGTAGGTGGCCTCGCCGAAGGTGTCCTGGTAGGTGTCGGAGATGGCGGCCGCGTACGGATCGACACCGGCGCCGTTCGAGAAGATCCAGCGGAACACCGAGTGGTCCTCGGCCTGCGGCAGCAGGAACGAGATGCGCGGCTGGAACAGCGCATAGCCGCGCGCGACGCGGCCGGTCTGCGGGTCGATCTGCGGCCGGTTCAGCGGATGCGCGGCCGTGCCCACCAGGCGCGCCACCGAGCCGACCGGCATGCGCGTGTCGGCATCCAGCGTGATCACGTAGCGCACGCCGCGCGGCACGCGCTCGGCCGTACCGTCCTCGAACACGTACGAGGTGCCCGGCTCGCCGAGCAGCAGGCGGTTGAACTCGTCGAGCTTGCCGCGCTTGCGCTCCCAGCCCATCCAGGCGCCTTCGGCGGCGTTCCAGCAGCGGTTGCGGTGGAACAGGTAGAAGCGGTCTTCGCCGCCGTCCGGCATGGCGGGCAGCGGGTAGCGCAGGTTCAGCCGCATCACCGCCTCGCGGGCCGCCGCCAGCAGCGCCGCATCGGTCTCGAGCGACTGATCGGGTGCATCGCGCCAGTCGGTCAGCAGCCCGAAGCGCAGCTGGTCGTCGCGGTTCGACAGGTAGTGGCGTTCCAGCTCACCGACCTGGTGGCCGACCTGGTCGAGCTGGGTCAGCATCGTCGGCACCACCACCATCGTCTTGCACTGCGGCGGCAGGCCCTGCGCGAACTCCAGGCGCGGCAACTGGGCCGGCTTGAACACCCGGCCGAGGATGCGGTTGATCAGCAGCACCGCGATCTCGGAGGCCGGCCAGACCGCGAGCAGGAAGATGGCGAAGGCCGGCAGCGACACATGCTCTTCGGCATAACCGGCGCGGAAGGCCAGCACGGTGAACGCGAAGGTCAAGGCCAGCACGAGGCCGGCGTACAGCACCAGGCGGGTGTGCGGGATCGTGCGTTCGATGCGCCGCAGCGGGTTCGGCGTCAGGCCGATGCTGCGTTCCAGCTCGGGCCGGCGGTCGGACAGCAGCCAGCGGCCGATGTCGGTGTCCTCGCCCTCCTGGCCGGCCTCGTCGCCTTCGGCACGGCGGCGGCCGAAGCGGTCGACCACCAGCTCGGCGAGATCGGGTTCGGGCAGGCCGCTGCGCAGGCTCAGCCGCTCCAGCTGCTGCCGGTACAAGGCCTTCGAAGGCGGGTCCATGCGCGCATAGACGCTGTTGCGCTGCAGCGCGCGGTCGACCAGCGAGGTCTTCGCGAAGATGTCGACCCAGTCGCTCAGCTCGATCGCCTTGACGCTGCGGAAGATGTTGCGCACCCGCACGTCGAGCATCGTGCGCACGACGAGATCGTCCTCGATCGCGCCGGCCTGGTGGACGATGCCGACGCCTTCGGCGTGCGCGCCGCCGGCGATGCTCGCCGGGTCGTCGTAGCGGCGCCGCTGCGCCAGCTGGCCGAGGTAGGCCTGGCGGAAGACGTTCGACGCGTTCTTCAGGTCGGGCACCGCCGACGCGGCTTTCTGCGTCGGCCCGCGCGCCGTGCCATGCGACGGCGCGAGCGCCGCATCGGCCACGAGGTCGGCCGCATGGGCGCCGCCGTGGATCTCGAGGATCTGCTCGGCGCAGGCGCGCAGCTGGCGGATCAGCAGGAAGTTCAGGACCGGCGCGAGCAGGGCCAGCTCGCGCAGCATCAGCGGGTGCACCTTCTGGTACTCGACCAGCACGTGCACCAGTTCGTCGGCCTCGAAGTCGAAGTCGCAGGCCTCGAGGTAGAAATGCGAGAACAGCTCGATGCGCGCGCGCGACGGGTGGCCGCCGGTCTGGTAGGCCGGCAGGCCGCGCACCGCCTTGTCGGGCAGCTGCTGCGTGAGCGCCGTCTGGATGCGCTCGATGACGTAGAAGTTGTCGACCAGCCACTGCGCCGCCTGCGACAGCGAGCGCTGCTCGTCGGTGAAGGTCTCGATCTGCCGGACGCAGGCGCGCAACTCCTCGATCGCGCGCGTCAGCTCGCCCTTGAAGCGCGCACGCCGCACCGAGCGCGACGGCGCATCCCAGCGCGAGAACGCCCCGGCGAACTCCTCGATCGCCGCAGGCAGCGCGAAATCGAACCCTTCATAGACGGTGATCGAGGGGTTCATCGGCCCACCCCTGAAGGCGCCGCGACACGCACCGTCAATGTCGTTGCGTCCACGAGAGGCTCGCGACCTGCGTCGACAACCCGTCGCTGAACGACACCATGACCATGCTGATCACCAGGAACGGCACACCCACAGCCCACATCAACAGTCTTTTCATTCGCCACTCCCGTCGGCAATTCGTGAATCCGGAAACCCTTGAATCCGGACAACCCGCGAACGAGTCTAGGGAGCACCTCTTGCTGACACAGCCGGACGACACGGCCTTCGCCTGTCGGCGCTGTCCTACGACGTTCGGCCGGCGACCACCTGTAGGCAGGCTCCTACAGCCGCTCCCGCGCTCTTCCGGCAGGGGCAGCGTTGCCCGATTCATACAATCGAGCGCATGTCTGCCGGCGTCCTCGAGGCTCTTCCCGTCACGTTTCTCGCGGAAATGGCAAGATCCGTCACCTTTGCAGACAGGTCCACGCTGTGCATGCCTCGCCTGCCGAAGAAGAATCCAGAAGTCGGGACATGCTGAAAACCTACATCGTCGAAGACAGCCCGGTGATCCGCGAGAACCTGATCGCGGCGCTGGAGGAACTGGTGGCCGTGGAAGTGGTCGGGACGGCCGACAACGAAGCCGCCGCGCTGTACTGGCTCAAGCAGCCGCGCAACGGCTGCGACCTGGTGATCGTCGACATCTTCCTGAAGAGCGGCTCCGGCCTGGGCGTGCTGTCGGCCAGCACCGACCTGCCCGACGCGACCAAGCTCGTCGTGCTCAGCAACTACGCGACGCCCGACATGCGGCGCAAGTGCCTCGAGCTCGGGGCCGACAAGGTGTTCGACAAGTCGAACGAGATCGACGCGCTGATCGGCTACTGCCAGCGGCTCGCCTCGGGCGAGGCGGCGAATTCGAGTTCGGGGAGTTTGTAGCGCTGGATGGGATGCCGCCTGCGCGGCCCTCCCGGGCGGCGCAAGCCCAGCGAGGCGGCCTGTTACTGGATCAGGCCGTTCTTCAGCGCGTAGTAGGTCAGGTCGCTGTTCGATTCGAGCTTCATCTTCTCCATCACGCGGGTGCGGTAGGTGCTGACGGTCTTCACGCTCAGCGACAGGCTGTCGGCCATGTGGCCGATGGTCTCGCCCTTCGACAGCCGCAGGAAGACCTGGAACTCGCGCTCGGAAAGCTGCTCATGCAACGGACGGTTCGCGTTGCCGCCGAGGTTGCTGGCCAGCAACTCGGCCACGGCCGGGGTGATGTACTTGCGGCCCCGCGCGACCGTGCGGATCGCGGTGACGATCTCCTCGGGGTCGCACTCCTTGTTCAGGTAGCCGCTCGCGCCCTGGCGCAGCAAGGTGGTGGCGTAATGCTCTTCGGGAAAACCGCTGAGGATGAGGATGGGCAGCTCGGGCTCGCGGGCGCGGATCGCGGCCAGCGCGTCGACGCCGCTTTGCTGCGGCATCGACAGGTCCATGACCAGCACGTCGATCTGTTCCTTGCGGACGATGTCGAGGGCTTCGCGGCCGTTGGAGGCCTCGGCCACGACCTGCAGGTCGACCTGCTCCGCGAGATACTGGCGCAGACCGGCGCGAACGAGCGCGTGGTCGTCAACGATGGCAATCTTGATCATGAGCGACTGTCCCCTGTGGTTGGACTCCAATCGATTCTAGAGGCACACAGAAAAATCGCATGAAGAACTTCTTTCACCGATTCAAGCGCAGTGCCTTCACGTTCCCCCTCGCGGTGGTGACCGCGCTGACGCTGATGGGCATCAGCGAGACCGCCTACCGCACCTCGGTGGACGCGCTGGACCGGCTGGGCGAAATGGGCGTCGCCCGCACCAACAACATGGTGCTGCTGCGCCAGGTGCTCGATGCCGAGAACGGCCAGCGCGGCTACCTGATCACCGGCCGCCCCGAATACCTGAAGCCGTACCGCTCGTCGATGGCGAGCATCGGCGAGACGCTGCGCACGCTCGGCGAGTACTACGCGCACGAGCCCGACCGCGTCGCCGATTTCACCGTGCTCGCGACGCTGGTCAGCAAGAAGGTCTCCGAGATGGACACCACGGTGCAGTTGCGCGCCGACGGCCGCGACGAGGCCTGGCGCGCGGTCATCGAGACCGACATCGGGCGCGAGCAGATGGAGAGCATCCGCCTCGCCTCCGAACGGCTGGTGACGCGCGAATCGAGGCTGATCGCGGACCGCCGCGAGGAGGTCTACCAGACGCTGCTGCTGAGCCGGCTCGGCGTCAGCGCGATGACGGCGCTGAGCGTGCTGGCCTTCTTCATGTACCTGCGCCAGTCGAACACGCTCGAGAAGGAGCGCGTGCACAAGAAGGAGGCGCTGCAGGCCGAGCGCGACCTGCTGGAGGTGCAGGTGACCGCGCGCACCGCGCAGCTCACCGAATTGGCGCAGCACTTGCAGACCGCCCGCGAGGACGAGCGCAGCCGGCTCGCGCGCGACCTGCACGACGAGCTGGGCGCGCTGCTGACGGCGGCCAAGCTCGACGTGGCGCGGCTGAAGTCGCGCATCACGATCCACACGCCCGACATCACCGAGCGGCTGGTGCACCTGAACGAGACGCTGAACGAAGGCATCGCGCTGAAGCGCCGCATCATCGAGGACCTGCGGCCGTCGTCGCTGAGCAACCTGGGGCTGCTGGCGGCGCTGGAGATCCTGGGCCGCGAGTTCGCCGAGCGCTCGGGCGTGAAGGTGATCAGCGAGCTCGAGCCGGTGTCGCTGAAGCCGTCGGGCGAACTGACGGTGTACCGGCTCGTGCAGGAGGCGCTGACCAACGTCGCGAAGTACGCGCAGGCGCGCCAGGTGGTGGTCACGCTGCGGCCGCGCGGCGCGCTGGCCGAGGTCGACGTGCACGACAACGGCAGCGGCTTCGACACGCAGGTGGCGCGGCCGTCCACGCACGGGCTGCTGGGCATGCGCTACCGCGTCGAGGCCGAGGGCGGGCGCATGAGCATCCAGTCGACGCCGGGCACCGGCACGCGCATCCAGGCGACGCTGCCGCAAATTTGAGTCGTCGGCTCCCTCCTACACCGCATCGGCTCGCCGTCCCATTCCTCGCGGACGCCCGCGCTCCTAGAGTGGTCCCATCGTCAACCACTCACACCGAAGGAGCCAGAGCATGCTGTATTACGCCGTCGTGTTCTTCATCATCGCGCTGATCGCCGCCCTGTTCGGCTTCGGCGGCATCGCGGCCAGCGCTGCCGGCATCGCGAAGATCCTGTTCATCATCTTCGCGATCATGGCCGTCGCCGCCTTCCTGTTCGGTCTGATCAAGCGCGGCACCTAGCCGCGGCGCCGCGCGCCGCCTTGCGGCGCGCCCTCGCCTCGCCTAACTTGTCTATTCCCACATACCAATCAAGGAAACAGCCATGAGCACCTCCACCTTCAAGACCGACAACCTCAGCAGCCAGGCCAGCGACACCGTCAACAAGCTGGCCGACACGGCGGACAGCGCGGTCAAGAGCACGCGCCGCGTCGCCAACAGCGCGCTCGACCACGCCGAATCGGCGATCGGCGAAGCGCGCGACACCGCCGAGCCGACGATCGCCCGCCTGGCCGGCCAGGCCGAAGCGCTGGCGCGCCGCGGCGTTGACGCCGTGAAGGACACCGCCACGCACGTGCGCGAACGCGCCGCCTCGGTCGGCGATGCGACCGTGCGCTACGTCAAGGACGAGCCGGTCAAGTCGATGCTGATCGCCGCCGCGACCGGTGCCGCGCTGATGGGGTTGCTTGCGCTGATCCAGAGCGCTCGCCGCAACAACCAACAGTAAACCCGGCAGTGACCCCGCCGTGGGCGCTGGACCGGCCCGGCCGATTGGTGCATCGCACCACGGCCGGGTTCGCCGCGTCCGCTTTCGTCCACCGCTGTAGCTCACCATCGGTGCTGCCATGATCCATCCGCTGATCAAGCTCGTTGCCACACGGCCTGAACTCGTCGCCGATCACCTGAGTGCCTACGCCGCGCTGATCGGCAGCGAAGCGCGCCAGGCGCAGAGCCGCTGGACCGTCCGCCTGCTGCTGACGGCGCTCGCGCTGTGCTGCGTCGGCGTGAGCGCGGTGCTCGCGGGCGTCGCGCTGATGCTGTGGGCGGTGACGCCTTCGCTGCAAGGCGACGCGGTGTGGGCGCTGTGGGCCGCACCGGCCGTGCCGGCGGTCGTTGCCGTGGTGGCCGGCGTGATCGCGCGGCGACCCGCGGCCGAGCCGGCGTTCGCTGCAGTGCAGCAGCAGTTCGAGGCCGACGCACGCATGCTCGGCGAAGTGGGTGCGACATGACCCACGTCGAAGAAACCCAGCTCGACCCTGGCCTGCCGGCCGTGGTGCCGGCGCGGCCGCTGAGCCCGAAGGAACGGCTCGCGGCCTCGCGCGAATCCATTCGCGCGGCGCTCGTGAAGGCGAGCGCCCCGCCCGATCCACACGCTGTGCATGCGCCGCAGGAACCGGGCTGGCTCGGCACGCTGGGCGACGCGCTCTCGGACCTGCCCGCCGCCGCGATCGCGGTGCGCTGGTTGCGCCGCTGGTGGGCCGGCCATCCGTGGCGCACCACCTTCGAGTTCGCACGCGACGCCGGACAGGAGCTCGCGGGCCCGCTGGCGAAGAAGCACCCGTGGTGGCTGCTGGCGGGCGCCTTCGTCGGCGGCATGCTGCTGACGCGCGTGAAGCCGTGGCGCTGGTTGTCGGGCGGTGCGTTGCTGGCCGGCTTGCTGCCGCGCTTCGACCTGGCATCGATCATCAGCTGGGTGAACCTCGCGATCGCGGACTTCACGCGGCAGGCCCCCGCACCGGCTGCTGCATCAGCATCGGCGCCCGCACCCGCATCGACATCTGCATCGACATCAGCGCCGCCGCCATCACCGCCTTCGGCACAACCGCCGCACATGCCCGGCACCGACTACACCGTGCACTGAGCGTCGCCACGCTCTCTTTGCCGAAGCGCGCCGCGGGCGCGCCTTTTGCCGATCGCCACGCATGCCTTCAAGGCATCGGATCGGCAAAGCATTCCGTCCTACATGCGCTCACGCCAGCGTCCGATGGATCGGCTGCGGGGCGGCCCATAGAGTTGCCTCATCGACTCGACACCGCGAATCCGCACCGCACCAAGGAGAACGACATGCTGAAGTGGGCCATCATCTTTGCAGCCATCGCGCTCGTCGCGGGCGTGTTCGGATTCACCGGCATCGCCGCCGGTGCGGCGGGCATCGCGAAGTTTCTCTTCGTGCTGTTCCTGGTGCTGTTCGTGGCCGTGGTCCTGATCGGATTGCTGGGCGCGAAAGCGATCAGCAGCAAGTGATGTTCATGTTCTATTGACCCCCATGCCACGACACGGGCCCGCACGGGTGGGGGCTCGATGTCCATCTTCCCGATGACCACCTGGATCACAACGCTTCCACACTGAAGGAGAACCACATGCTTGTCCGCAACACCCTCGCTGCCGTCGTATCCGCCGTCGCCCTGCTGTCCGCCACCGGCTGCGCCGTGACGCGTGATCAATCGACGGTCGGCAGCTACGTCGACGATGCCGCCATCACCACCGCGGTGAAGGCGAAGTACGTCGGCAACAAGGACGTCGATGCCTCGTCGATCAGCGTCGAGACGCTGAACGGCACGGTGCAGCTGTCGGGCTTCGCGAAGAGCGCGAACGAGAAGAGCACCGCCGAATCGATCGCCCGCAACGTCAACGGCGTGAAGTCGGTCAAGAACGACATCCTGATCCGCCCGTAAACCTCACGACCCTCACGGCTCGTCCGTGTGAAGGCGCACCACCCCGCGGGGTCGTGCGCCTTGCGGCGTTGAGGACAGGGCGCTCGGTGCGCCGTCTTCGCACACGATGTCCCTCTCCGGCACCCTGACGCCCGCCGCGAAACCGCCCGTCGAGGCCGGGCGCGCCAGCATCGCATCGCAGGTCGACGAGCCCGCGTCGCCGCTCGACGACGGATATCCCGGGCCGCTTCCGCGCTCGGCGGCCTCGGCGACGGTGATCGCGACGGTCGCGGTGATCGGTGCGCTGTGGTGGGGCCAGCGCTTCCTGGTGCCGGTGGTCGCCGGCCTGATGCTCGCGATGCTGGTCGCGCCGGTGGTGGCCGGCCTGCGCCACCTGCTGCGCAGCCAGATGCTCGCGGTGCTGCTGTCGCTGGTGCTGTTCCTCGCGCTGGCGGCCCTCGCGTCGATGGCCTTCGGCGGCAAGCTGCTGCGCATGGTGGACCGCAGCCCCGAGATCATCCGCATGGTGGCCGAGCGCATCACGCCCACCGAGGCCGATGACGACTCCGTGCTCAAGCGCTCGCGCGATGCGCTGCAGGAACTCGACCGCGCCGCCCAGAGCGTCGCCAACGGCGCGCCGCCGCCGAAGCCGACGCGCCAGAAGCTGATCCCCGCCGCGCCGGCGCACACGCTGACCGAGACCGTCACGCTGTGGATGCGCGACACCGCGCTGAACGGCTCGACCATCCTGATGAAGTTCGCCGGCGACCTGACGATCATCGTGTTCGTCGCGTTCTTCGTGCTGAGCGGCGGCAGCCCGCTCGCGGGTCGCTTCATCGACCTGTGGGGCGGGCGCTCGCAATCGCGCACGCGGGCCTGCCGGGCCCTGCATGAATGCTCGCGGCAGATCCGCATCTATGTCGGCGTGCTGCTGGTCACCAACGTGCTGATCGGCTGCGCGGTGTGGGCCGCGTTCGCCTGGGGCGAGATCCCCGATGCGGCGATGTGGGGCGTGACCGCCGCGGTGCTGCATGTCGTGCCGTATGTCGGCATGGGCATCCTGACGGCGTTCGGCGCAGCGGAAGCCTTCCTCGCGCACGGCACCGCCGGCGCGGCGATCGGCACCGCGGTCTACCTGGTCGTGGTGTCGACGCTGATCGGCACCGCGGTCGCGGCCTGGCTGCAGAGCCGCGCCGCGCGGATGAACGCCGCCGCGGTGTTCATCGGCTTGGTGTTCTGGGGCGCGCTGTGGGGCGTGTGGGGGCTGTTCCTCGGGCCGGGGCTGATCGTCGTGATGAAGGTCGTCGCGGAACATTCCCGCTCGGCCACGCGGCTCGCGCGATTGATGGAAGGGTGAGCGTGGCGCAGGGCGAGGTCGCCGACACCCCGGGGCTCGCTGTCCGCCTCTGGCACCGGATGGTCGCGAGCACGGCGGGGCACGTGGTCTCGGTGGGCGTTCGCACCATCAACCGCTTCATCGAATGCCATGGCGCGCGCCAGGGGGCCGCGGTGGCGTTCTACGCGGCGTTCTCGATGGCACCGCTGCTCGTCGTCGTGACGAGCCTGCTGGTGTGGCTGCTCGGCGACCAGAGCGCGAACGCGACGATGGTGGATGCGGTCGGCCGCCTGCTCGGCCCGGGCGAGGCCCGCACGCTCGCGGACCTGCTGGCCAGCGCGCCGCACACCGCGACGACGCTGCTGTCGCGCGAACGGGCCGGCGGGTTCGCGGTGGCGGCGCCGGTGATCGCGGTGGTGACGAT
The DNA here is from genome assembly GCF_056403355.1 of Rhizobacter sp. P2_H3. Taxonomy (NCBI): domain Bacteria; kingdom Pseudomonadati; phylum Pseudomonadota; class Betaproteobacteria; order Burkholderiales; family Sphaerotilaceae; genus Rhizobacter; species Rhizobacter sp. P2_H3. The sequence continues at coordinate 24,966 of NZ_JBFUFQ010000033.1, forward strand.
GCTGGTCGGCGCGGTCGGCGTGTTCGTCGAGTTGCGCGCCTCGCTGCAGGAGATGCTGGGCGCACCGCCGGAGCGCGGCTCGCTGTGGCGGCTGGTGCAGGTGCGCCTGCTGTCGATGGGCGTGCTGCTCGGCTGCGGCTTCCTGCTGGCGGTCGCGATGGTGCTGCAGGCCGTCGCGCTGCTGGCGATCCGCTGGGTGGTCGACCAGACCGATGCGCTCGGTCCGGCGCTCGGGCCGCTGCTGCAGTCGGTCGAGCTGCTGTGGTCGTGGCTCGTGATGACCACGCTGTTCTCGTTGCTGATGGTGTGGCTGCCCGATGCGCACCTGCGTGTGCGGCATGCGTTCATCGGCGCGGCGGTCGCGGCGGTGCTGTTCCTGGCGGGGCGCTACGGGATCAATGCGTACATCGCCGGCACGGCGCTGCGCTCGACGCTGGGCGCCGCCGGATCGTTCGCGGCGCTGCTGGTGTGGATCTACTGGTCCTGCCAGATCTTCCTGCTGGGGGCGGCGCTGGCGGTGGAGATGGGGGCGCATGAGCGGGTGCCGTATCCGCCACCGGACGCGGATTGACCCGGGCCGTCTTCAAGCCGGACGACTGGCGGCGATCCAGGCTTCGGTGGCGCCCATCGTCACGCGGTAGCGCGCGCAGTTGAAGGCTTCGAGCTTGCGCAGTTCGTCGCGCAACAGAGGCGCGAAGCCCGGTGCGTTGTCGTCTCCGAGGTGCAGCGCCTCGATCGCATCGGCCAGCGTCCTGCGATCGCGCACGACCAGGCCGATCGCCTCGTTGAGGGCTTCGCGGTATCGCAAGTGAAGCGGGTCCGGTGCCCACCCATCCGACCCAAAAAAAAGGCCCGCAAAGCGGGCCCTTCGTGAGTGTCAACCGGGATCAGCGGCTGAAACCACCCTGGCGCGGGCGCTGCGGCTTGCCGAAGCTCCCCTTGTTGCCGCCGGGGCCGCTCGGCTTGCGCGGCGCGAAGCCGGCGTTGTTGCCGCGGTCGGCCGGCGCGCGGTCGAACGCATGGCGCGGCGCGCCCTCGTGCGGCGGACGGTTCGCGAACGGGTTGTCACGGCGCTGCTCCGGGGCCGGGCGATCGAACGAACCGCGCGGCGCGAAGCCGTCCGGGCCGCGGGTCGCAAAGCCTTCGTTGCGCGGTGCGAAGCCTTCATTGCGCGGCGCAAAACCTTCGCCACGCGGGGCCGGCCGGCCGAAGCTCTTGCCGCCCTGGTGGCCACCGTGGCCGCCACGGCCCTGGCCGAACGGCTTGCCGCCGAACTTGCCTTCGGGGCGGGCAGCGAACATGCGCGGTTCCGGCGACTTCGGCTCCAGGCCGACGATCGTCGCGACCGGGATGTTCTGCGTCGTGAAGGCCTGGATGCGGCGGATCATGCCGGTGTCCATGCGCTCGGCCAGCGTCACCGCGAGGCCGTTGCGGCCGGCGCGGCCGGTGCGGCCGATGCGGTGCACGTAGTCTTCGGCCTTCATCGGCAGGCCGTAGTTGATCACGTGGCTGATGGTCGGCACGTCGATGCCGCGCGCGGCGACGTCTGTTGCGACCAGCACGCGCAGCTGCTTGTTGCGCAGGCCCTGCAGCACGCGGGTGCGGCGGCCTTGCGGCATGCCGCCGTGCAGCGATGCGACCGCATGGCCCATGTCGGCCAGGCGATCGGCGAGCCAGTCGGCATCGCGCTGCGTGCTGGTGAACACCACCGCCTGCTCCATGTCGCGCTCGGTCAGGATGTGGTCCAGCAGCGCATTCTTGTGCGCGCCGTTGTCGGCCCAGTGCAGGCGCTGCTCGATGTTCTCGTGCGTGTCGGTGTGCGAGGTGACCTCGATGCGCTGCGGATCGCGCAGCAGGTCCTGCGCGAGGCGGCCCACGTGGCCGGCGAAGGTCGCGCTGTACATCACGGTCTGGCGGTCTTGCGGCAGCTGGTCGGCGATGGTGCGGATGTCGTCGATGAAGCCCATGTCGAGCATGCGGTCGGCTTCGTCGAGCACCAGCATCTCGACGTTCTCGAGGATGGCCTTGCCGCTTTGCAGGTGGTCGAGCAGGCGGCCGGGGGTCGCGATCAGGATGTCGAGCGGGCCACGCAGCGCCTTCAGCTGGGCGCCATAGGGCACGCCGCCGACGACGGTGGTCACGCGCAGGCCTTGCACGTGCTTGCCGTAGGTCACGGCGGCCTTGTCGACCTGCATCGCCAGTTCACGGGTGGGTGCCAGCACGAGGATGCGCGGGCCGTAGACCATGCCCTTCTCGCGGCGCTTGGTGTTGTCGCCGCGGGCGGCGAGGATGCGCTGCAGGCCGGGCAGCACGAACGAGGCGGTCTTGCCGCTGCCGGTGCTCGAGGCGACCATCAGGTCCTTGCCTTCGATGGCCGGGGGGATGGCGCGGGCCTGCACGTCGGTCGGCGTCTCGTAGCCGGAATCCTTCAGGGCTTGCAGCAGGGCCGGGTTCAGGCCAAGGGTATCGAAACTCATCGTCTTCTTTCTCAAACACGGTGCCGCCGGCCCGCAAAGGGCACAGCACGACACCAGCGCGCATCGGGTGCACGCGGATCAGTCGCTGGGGAGAAGGTCCGAACCCAGATCGGCGAGAACGCTCGCGCCGGTGCCGGGGAACATGGGAACAGTCAAAGCGACGGCATCGCCGCCAACCATTCCCGCAGAGCCCTGGAAATCCCTGAAAGGGGTCCCGGGGTTCGCCGCGGAGTTCGAACAGGCCGCACGGCCGTGAAAGCGGCCATGGGAAGACTCGATGAGGTCAGAGGGGATGAACGAAACGCCTCGTACAGTCAAGTGACGGTGCCGAGGCGAAGCGCGGAGTATAGGGGGCCGCGGGTTTTCCCGCAAGCCCGAATGCCCTTCGAATCCGTCGGGCTACACTTCGCGCCGGTCGGCAGTTCACCCAGGTCTCGTCGCGCTGGCGCCCGCCAGCGATCTGAACCTGCCAAACGCCTTCGGCCCATTCTGGTCACGCCCTGCGTGCGCCCGGCCGGCAACGACGATCCCCGGCGCCCGCAAGGGTCGCAGCGCACGCGAGAGGGAGACCCTTCATGACACGCGTCCTGTTGCCGTTGCACACGGCCGACCTGTCCACCTTCGCGAAGTCACTGGCGCAACAACTCGCCGACGCGACGGAGCCGCCCGGCCACCAGTCGCTGATGAACATGCTGGCGCGCGCCGCCGGCCACCGCAACCTGCAGGCGCTGCGTGCCGCGCAACTCAAGCCGGCACGCCCTCCCCAGCCCGCGCAGGCACCGCTGATGCTGACGCCGCTCGCGCGCAAGGCGCTCGGCCAGTTCGACGCGCAGGGCCGGCTCGCGCGCTGGCCGACGCGCTTCGCGGTGCAGCGCCTGGCGATCTGGGTGCTGTGGACGCACTTCGAGCTGCGCCGCGTCTACACCGAGCGCGAGGTCAACGAGGTGCTGAAGGCCTGGAACGCGTTCGGCGACCATGCCACGCTGCGCCGCGAGCTGGTCGAGATGAAGCTGCTGGCGCGCAAGCCCGACTGCAGCGAGTACCGCAAGCTGTCGCCGCGCCCCGGCGACGAGGCCCGCGCGCTGATCCAGGCCTGGCGCGCCGGGTACGCAGCCTGACAGCGGCTGCTACTTCGCCAGCAGGTGCTCGCGGTAGTACGCGAGCTCGTCGATCGACTCGTGGATGTCGGCCAGCGCGGTGTGGGCCTGCGCCTTCCTGAAGCCGGCGAGGATCTCCGGCTTCCAGCGCTTGGCCAGCTCCTTCAGCGTGCTGACGTCGAGGTTGCGGTAGTGGAAGAAGGCTTCCAGCTTGGGCATCGTGCGCGCCAGGAAGCGGCGGTCCTGGCAGATGCTGTTGCCGCACATCGGCGAGGTGCTCTTGCCGACATAGCGCTTCAGGAAGTCGATCACCTGCGCCTCGGCCGAGGCCTCGTCGATGGTCGACGCCTTCACGCGGTCGATCAGGCCGCTGCGGCCGTGCGTGCCCTTGTTCCAGGCGTCCATCGCGTCGAGCGTCGCGTCGCTCTGGTGGATCGCGAACACCGGGCCCTCGACGCGCTGCGTCAGCTGGGCATCGGTCACGACGACCGCGATCTCGATGATGCGGTCGGTGTCCGGGTAGAGGCCGGTCATCTCGAGGTCGATCCAGATCAGGTTCTGGTCGCTTTGCTGCAGCGGGCTTGCGATGTCGCTCATGGTTTTCTCCTTGGGGGCATTCTCGCCGACCGCGCCCTACACTTGCAGCCCATGCAAGCCATTCACCTGACCCTGCTGTTCGCCGCCGCGCTGCTCGCCTCGCTCGGGCTGCGCCTGTGGCTCACGACGCGCCAGATGCGCCACGTCGCGGCCCACCGCAACGCCGTGCCGGCCGCCTTCGTCGGCAAGGTGTCGCTCGACGCGCACCAGAAAGCCGCCGACTACACGCTCGCGAAGGGCCGCTTCGGGCTGGTGACGATGGCCTTCGGCGCCGTCGTGCTGCTCGGCTGGACGCTGCTCGGCGGGCTCGATGCGCTGAATGCCGTGCTGCGCGATGCGCTGGCCCCGCGCTTCGGCGGCCTTGCCTACCAGCTGGCGCTGGTGTTCGCGTTCTCGGTGATCGGCGCCGTGCTCGAGCTGCCGTTCGAGCTGTACGCCACCTTCCGCCTCGAGGCGCGCTTCGGCTTCAACCGCATGACCTGGCAGCTCTTCGTGCGCGACCTCGTCACCAACACGCTGGTCGGCATCGCGCTCGGCCTGCCGATCGTCGCGCTGATCCTGTGGCTGATGGGCGCGGCCGGCGCGTACTGGTGGTTCTGGGCCTGGCTCGCGTGGACGGCGTTCGGCCTGTTCGTGCAGGTGGTGTACCCGCTGGTCGTGATGCCGCTCTACAACAAGTTCGAGCCGCTGCCCGACGGCTCGCTGAAGGAGCAGGCGCTCGCGCTGATGGCACGCTGCGGCTTCACCGCCCAGGGCTTCTACGTGATGGACGGCAGCAAGCGCTCGGCCCATGCGAACGCGATGTTCACCGGCCTCGGCAAATCGAAGCGGGTGATCTTCTACGACACGCTGATCAACAAGCTCAGCCCGCCCGAGATGGAAGCCGTGCTGGCGCACGAGCTCGGCCACTTCAAGCTGCGCCACCTGCTCAAGCGCAGCCTGACGATGACGGTGCTGAGCCTGCTGGCCTTCGGGCTGCTCGGCTGGCTGTCGAACCAGGCCTGGTTCTACCTGGGCCTGGGCGTGCAGCCGTCGATGGCAGCCCCGAACGACGCACTGGCGCTGATCCTGCTGATGCTCGCGATGCCGGTGTTCAGCGTGTTCGCCACGCCGCTGGCGGCGCGCGTGTCGCGCAAGCACGAGTTCGAGGCCGACGCCTACGCCTGCTCGCAGGCGGACGGCCAAGACCTTGCCGCGGCCCTGCTGAAGCTGCATGAGGACAATTCGACGACGCTGACGCCGGACCCGGTGTACGCGCGCTTCTACTACTCCCATCCGCCGGCCACCGAGCGCCTGGCGGCCCTTCAATCGCAGACGCGCCCCCAGGCGCACCCACAACCGAGCTGAACCATGAGCAACCTGCTGCACCTGAAATGCAAGGCGCTGGAAGGCGCCGACGCGATGGGCCCGAACGAGGTCCGCAGCCACCTGGCGCAAGTCAGCGGCTGGCACCTGAATGAAGGCGCGATCGAGAAGACCTTCAGCTTCAAGAACTACCACGAGACGATCGCGTTCGTGAACGCGCTGGCCTGGATCGCCCACAGCGAAGACCACCACCCTGAGCTGGCCGTCAGCTACGACCGCTGCGTCGCGCGCTTCAACACGCATTCGGTCGGCGGCATCTCGCTGAACGACTTCATCTGCGCGGCCAAGGCGGACGCGCTCGTCGCCTTCCTCGCTTGAGCCACGCGGTCGCGCTGGACACCGGGCTGGTGGTCGCCGGCCACGGGCGCCACTACATCGTCGAGACGCCGGACGGCGAGCGCATCGTCTGCCACCCGCGCGGCAAGAAGAGCGACTGCGTGGTCGGCGACCGCGTGCGCTGGCAGGTCACCGGCGACGAAGGCGTGATCGAGCATGTGGACCCGCGGCGCAACCTGCTGTTCCGCCAGGACGAGTGGAAGACCAAGTCGTTCGCCGCCAACCTCGACCAGTTGCTGGTGCTGGTGGCCGCCGAGCCGGTGTTCAGCGAATCGCAGCTCGCGCGCGCGCTGATCGCGGCCGAGAGCGCCGGCATCCCGACACGCATCATCCTGAACAAGTCCGACCTGCCGCAGATCGCCGCCGCGCGCGAGCGGCTGAAGCCGTACAGCGCGATGGGCATCGACGTGATCGAACTGGCGCTGAAGACCCGGCCGCAGGAGGCGCGCGACCGCCTGGGCCCGCTGCTGGCCGGGCAGGCGACGCTGGTGCTGGGGCCGAGCGGCACCGGCAAGAGCACGCTGATCAACCTGCTGGCACCGGACGCGCGTGCGCAGGTGGGCGACATCTCGGTCGCGCTGAACTCCGGCCGCCACACGACGACGTCGACGCAGTGGTACTGGCTCGATGCCGAGCGCACGACCGGGCTGATCGATTCGCCGGGCTTCCAGGAATTCGGGCTGCGGCAGATCGAGGCGCAGCAGCTCGCGATGCTGATGCCGGACATCCGCGCGGCCGCCACCGACTGCAAGTTCTACAACTGCACGCACCAGCACGAACCCGGCTGCGGCGTGCTGGCCGCGTTGGCGCGCGGCGAGATCAGCGAATCGCGGCACCGCATCTACGGCGAGATCCGCGACGAACTGGGCCGGCAGCGGTTCTGATCAGCCGATCAGGTTGGCCAACGAGAGCAGCGCGAGCAGCAGCATCCACAGCACCACCGAGCGCCAGACCAGCCCGACGATGCTGCGCAGGTGGCCGGTCTGCGGCGGCGCCCCGGGCGTCGAGCCTTCGGCGTTCGAGAGTTCGTCCGGCGCTCCGCTGTCGAAGGTCTTCGAGCGGTCGGGCGTAACGCCCGGCGCCGCGCTGCCGCCGAGCTGCACGCCCACCGCACCGGCCGCGGCCGACAGGATGATGCCCTCGTTCGCGTGCTTCCACAGCCCGGCATCGCGGCGCCAGCACGAGACCGCCTCCTCGAAATTGCCGACCACCGCGAAGCCGAAGGCCGTCAGCCGTGCCGGCAGGTGGTCGATCAGCCCGAACAGGCGTTGCGACAGCGCGAGCAGCCGCTCGTTGACCGGCGCACCGACGGTGCGGCTCTTGAAGGCCCAGTAGCGGCTCGCGAATTCGGCCATGCGGTAGAACACCGCGCCGGCCGGCCCGAGGCCGAGCGTCGACAGCACGACAAACCAGAAGAAGACGCCGAACACATGGCGGTGCGCGGCCAGCAGCGAATGCTCGATCACGTGGCGCAGCAGCTCGGCGCGCGGCAACTCGCTGGCGTCGAGGTGGCGCCATTCGGCCAGCAGCCGGCGTGCGGTGAGTTCGTCGCCGCGCTCGAGTGCGTCGCGGATGTCGGTGAAGTAGTGGCTGAACTGCCGGAAGCCCATCGTCAGGTACAGCACGACGACGTTCCAGGCGAGTGCCGCGACCAGGCTGAAGCGCACGACGACCGCGAAGACGGCCCAGGCCAGCAGCGCCGGGACCAGCGTCGTCACGCACCAGACGACCCAGGCGTGGTGGTCCTGGCCCGCATCGAAGTTGCGGCCGGTCCAGCGCATCCAGCCGGTCAGGCCGTCGTGCACGAAGTTGCGGCGCGGCAGCGGCTTCAGTTGCTCGATCAGCAGCGCGAACAGGACGGCGAAGAAACTCATGGCCCGCGATGATAGCGGCGAGGCCCCGTCCGGCGACGGCTACGCGGCGAGGAAGCGATACAGGTTGCGCAGCATCGCGGCGGTGGCCCCCCAGATGAAGTACTGGCGCGGACGGCCGTCGGCGCCGACGCCGGTCCACGGCATCGACAGGAACTCGCGCCGCACGCCGCCCACCTCGACGCTGTGCCGGCGGTGGTTGGCCGGGCTCATCAGGAAGGCGAGCGGCACCTCGAACACCTCGGCGACCTCGAACGGATCGGCCTGGATCGCGAAGCCCGGGCGCAGCAGCGCGACCACCGGCGTCACGATGAAGCCGGTGCCGGTGGTGTAGGTGGGGAGGCTGCCGAGCACGTCGACGTAGTCGCGCGCGAGGCCGATTTCTTCGGTCGCCTCGCGCAAGGCGGTGTCGACCGCGTCGGCGTCGTACGACTCGGCACGGCCGCCGGGAAAGCTGATCTGGCCGGGGTGGTCGGTCAGGTGGTCGGTGCGCTGGGTCAGCACCACGCACAGCACCTCGCGCTGCACCAGCGGCACCAGCACCGAGGCGTGGGCCGGCGCGCGGGACCCGAAGGCGCGCTCGGCGGCAATCTCCGGCGACCAGGCCGGCGGCGCGAGGAAGCGGCTGCGCAGGGCCTCGGGCGACAGGTGCGGCAACGCGATGGCAGGGAGGTGATCGTCGATGCCCTCGACGGGCAGTTCCAGCGGGTTGAAGCTCAGCGGCATGGATCGATTGGACAAGAAAAAAGCCGCCTCGGGGAGGCGGCTTCTTCATGACCGTACGCGGGTACGGATCAGGCGAGCTTCTCTTTAATGCGAGCCGACTTGCCCGAACGGTCGCGCAGGTAGTACAGCTTGGCGCGGCGCACATCGCCACGGCGCTTGATCTCGATCGTCGCGATCAGCGGGCTGTACAGCTGGAACGTACGCTCCACGCCTTCGCCGCTGGAGATCTTGCGCACGATGAAGCTGGAGTTCAGGCCGCGGTTGCGCTTGGCAATCACGACGCCTTCGTAGGCCTGCAGGCGCTTGCGGGTGCCTTCGACGACGTTGACGCTGACGATCACCGTGTCGCCGGGAGCGAAGGGGGGAATGGTCTTGTTGAGGCGAGCAATTTCTTCTTGCTCGAGGGTCTGGATCAGGTCCATGGGGTTCTCCTGTGATCTTGCCGGCGCGGTTGCTGATTTTGATGTGGCCACTCAAGAAGAAGGCGGCCACGCCCGGTAGAGGATCGAAAAGCCTGCGATTATAGCCCGAGGCCGGCGAGGAACTTCTCGTCGAGTTTGCTCAGTTCGCCACGCGCGCGGGCGGCGGCGATCAATTCCGGGCGGCGCCGGGCGGTGATCTCGAGCGAGCGCTCGCGCCGCCAGCGGGCGATGTCGGCATGATGCCCCGACAGCAGCACCGGCGGCACCGGGTCCGGGCCGGTCGCGGCGTCGAGCACTTCGGGGCGGCTGTAGTGCGGGCAGTCGAGCAGGCCGTCGGAGAAGCTGTCCTGCTGGTGCGACTGCGCATCGCCCAGCACGCCGTCCTGCAACCGGGCCACGCCGTCGAGCAGCGCGAGCGCCGGCAGCTCGCCGCCGGACAGCACGAAATCGCCCAGGCTCAGCTCCAGCGTGACATGGCGATCGATGAAGCGCTGGTCGATGCCCTCGTAGCGGCCGCACAGCAGCACCGCACCGGAGCCGGCCGCGAACTCGCGCATCACCGCTTGATCGATGCGCCGGCCGGTCGGCGTGAAGTGCACGACCGGAACGCTCGCCCCGTCAGCGCGCTCGCCGCGGATGGTGGTGAGCGCACGCTCCAGCGGCTCGACCAGCATCACCATGCCGGGCCCGCCGCCATACGGCCGGTCGTCGACGCGGYGGTAGTTGTCGTCGGCGAAGTCGCGCAGCGGCCACAGCCGCACGTCGACCTGGCCGGATTCGAACGCGCGGCGCGTCACGCCCACGGTGAGGTGCGGCGAGAACAGTTCGGGAAACAGCGTGACGACGTCGAAGCGCATCAGCGGGGGGATCAGTAGTCCAGGCCCCAGTCGACGGTGATGCGGCGCTCGGCCAGGCTGACGTCGTCGACATAGGCGCCGACGAAGGGGATCAGCCGCTCCTCGGCCGGCGTCGCCGCGGCCAGCCGCAGCACGCTGTGCGGGCCGGTGTCGATCAGGCCGGCCACCGTGCCGAGGGTCTGGCCCTCGCGGTTCACGACCGTCATGCCGATCAGGTCGACCCAGTAGTACTCGTCCTTGCCGGCGGTCGGGAAGCTCGATCGGCCGACGAAGATGCGCGCACCGCGCAGGGCCTCGGCCCCGTTGCGGTCGGCGACGTCCTGCACCTGGGCCACGACGCCATCGCCGTGCTCCTTGACCTGCACGACCTTCAGCAAGGGCGGGAAGGCCGCTGCGGCGGTCGCCGGAAGCTTCACGCCTTGCGGCTCCGGCGGTTTCAGGAACCACCGGCGCGAAGAAAAGAGGGCCTGGGGATCTGCCGCGAAAGGCTGGACGCGGATCCAGCCCTTCACGCCCCAGGCATCGAGAACCCTGCCGATCTCCACCGCATCCTCGGGCCACGCGGGATCAGACATCCCGGCAAGCCCCGGCGCGGTGGTCATCGACACGTTCTCGGCGGCACTCAGGCTGCAGCAGCAGCCGGCGTCGCGGCCTTGGCCTGCTCGACCAGGCGAGCCACCGTCGGCGACGGCTGGGCGCCGTGGGCAACCCAGTGCTCGATGCGGTCGAACGCGACGCGCAGCGGCTGCTCGCCACCGGACGCCACCGGGTTGTAGAAGCCGACGCGCTCGATGAAGCGGCCGTCACGGCGGACGCGCGAGTCAGCGACGACGATGTTGTAGAACGGACGCTTCTTGGCGCCACCACGTGCGAGTCGAATCACGACCATGTTGTTTCCTTGAGATTGTCGAAAACATCCACCGCACCAGGAGACACTCAGGGCAAGCAGATCGGAGGTCGGTGCCGTAGATACGCCAACCCTCCGGGTCGACCGTCACCGAAACCCGGCATTATAAACTCGCCAGATCACCCCGCCAGCCAATATGTCCGAGAGCCCCATCACGATTCGCGCCAGCACGGCCGCCGACCTCCCCGCCATCACCGCCGTCTACGGCTGGAACGTGCTGCACGGCACCGGCACCTTCGAGCTCGAGGCACCCGACCTCGCCGAGATGACCCGCCGCCGCGACGACGTGCTGTCCAAGGGCCTGCCGTGGCTGGTCGCCGAACGCCACGGCGAGGTGCTGGGCTACGCCTACGCGAACCATTTCCGCCCGCGCCGCGCCTACCGCTTCTGCCTCGAGGACTCGATCTACCTGTCGGATGCCGCCCGCGGCCAGGGCGCCGGCAAGCAGCTGCTGGCCGAGCTGATGGCGCAGTGCGAGGCGCTCGGTGCACGCCAGATGCTGGCGGTGATCGGCGATTCGGCCAATGCCGGATCGATCGGCGTGCACCGCAGCCTCGGCTTCGAGCACACCGGGCTGCTGAAGTCCGCCGGCTGGAAGTTCGAACGCTGGCTCGACGTGGTGCTGATGCAGCGCGCGCTCGGCACCGGCGATGCCGTGCCGCCGGCGGCGGGCCAGTGATCATGGCGAAATCGAAGACACTCGCGACCTGGATCGCGCTGGTCGGCGGCAGCCTCGGGCTGCACCGCTTCTACCTGCACGGCCCGCGCGACGTGTGGGCCTGGCTCTGGCCGGTGCCCACGCTGATCGGCGCCTATGGCGTGCTGCGCGTGATCCGCATCGGCCAGGACGACCCGCTCTCGTGGGCGCTGATCCCGCTGCTGGGCATCGCGATCGCGGCGGCGATGCTGGCCGCCATCGTCTACGGCCTGATGCCCGACGAGAAGTGGAGCCTGCGCTTCAACCGCGGCGAGCCCGTCACTCCGGCCGGCTGGGCCGCGGTGATCGGCGTCGTGATCGCGCTGCTGCTGGGCGCCACCGTGCTGATGGCGACGATCGCGTTCGGCGGCCAGCGCTACTTCGAGTACCAGGTCGAGGAAGCCCGGAAGATCAGCCAGTGATTCTTCAGGGGAACATCGTGAAGCTGGCCCAGTAGGCGATCGCGGCCACGAAGGCGGCGGCCGGGATCGTGAAGATCCACGCCCACACGATGTTGCCCGCGACGCCCCAGCGCACCGCCGACGCTCGCCGCACCGAGCCGACGCCCACGATCGCGCCGGTGATGGTGTGCGTGGTCGACACCGGGATGCCGAGCGCGGTCGCAAGGAACAGCGTCATCGCACCGCCGGTCTCGGCGCAAAAACCGCCGACCGGCTTCAGCTTGGTGATCTTCTGGCCCATCGTCAGCACGATGCGCCAGCCGCCGAACATCGTGCCCAGCCCGATCGCCAGGTAGCAGCTGCCGATCACCCAGCCGGGCGGTGCCTTCGAATCGGCTGCCGCGTAGCCGGTGGCGATCAGCAGCATCCAGATGATGCCGATGGTCTTCTGCGCGTCGTTGCCGCCGTGGCCCAGGCTGTACAGCCCGGCCGACAGCAGCTGCAGCCGGCGGAACCAGTTGTCCACGCGCAGCGGCGAGCTGCGCCGGCAGATCCAGGCCACCGCCACCATCGCCAGCGAACCCAGCAGGAAGCCGAGCGCCGGCGAGATGAAGATGAAGGCGACGATCCACAGCAGGCCGCCACCGACCAGCGCGCCGATGCCGGCCTTCGCGATCACCGCGCCGCAGATGCCGCCGATCAGCGCGTGCGACGAACTGGACGGAATGCCGTACCACCAGGTCACGACGTTCCAGACGATCGCGCCGATCAGCGCACCGAACACCACGTGGTGATCGACGACGCCCGGCACGACGATGCCCTTGCCGACGGTGGCCGCCACCGTCAGGTTGTGGAACACCGAGATCGCCAGCACGTTGAAGAACGCGGCGAAGATGACCGCCTGCTGCGGCTTCAGCACGCCGGTGGACACCACGGTGGCGATGGAATTCGCCGCGTCGTGGAAACCGTTCATGAAATCGAAGACGATGGCCAGCGCCACCAGCAGCGCCACCACCCAGAAGGCGACCTGGACCGATTGCATCGGGGGCCCGCCGGATCAGGAATTCTCGAGGACCACGCCCTCGATCAGGTTGGCCACGTCCTCGCAGCGGTCGGAGATCGATTCGAGCTGCTCGTAGATCGCCTTCAGCTTGATCAGCTCGCGCACGTCCTTCTCCTCGCGGAACAGCTTCGACATCGCGGCGCGCATCACCCGGTCGGCATCGGACTCGAGCTTGTCGATCTCCTCACAGGTCTTGATCGCGGCCTCGCTCGCGTCGGACTGGTTCAGCCGGGGCAGCAGCGACACCGCGTGCTGCACGCGCTCGCAGCACTTGGCGCTCAGGTCTCCGAGGCGCAGCACCTCTTCGGTCATCGTGCGCACGTCGTACAGCTGCATGGTCTCGGTGGCGTCCTGCAGCAGGTCGACGATGTCGTCCATCGCGTTGATCAGGCCATGGATCTGCTCGCGGTCGATCGGCGTGATGAAGGTCTTGTGCAGCAGCCGGTTGACCTCGGCGGTGATGCGATCGGCGGCGCGCTCGGCGGCCACCACCTCGTTCGCATGCTTCTCGCGCAGGTTGAGGTCGTTGTAGTTCTCGATCATCGCGATGAAGGCGCGCGCGCCTTCGACGATGAACGCGGCGTGCTGGTTGAACAGCTCAAAGAAATTGCCTTCGCGCGGCAGCAGCTTGCCAAACAGCATCGGGGTCTCCTGGGGATCGGCCGCGCCGTCGTCGCGCTGTCACCAAATTTTCACTGGGCGCAGTGTAGCCGGGCGGTTCAGGCCAGCCGGGGCTGCGCGCCGGGGTCGAAGAACTCGCGCGGGCCCTGGAAGCCGGCCAGCCGGTCCAGCAGCGCCCGCCAGTCGGACTCGCGCTCGATCGGGTTGAAGTGCTCGGTGTTGACGGCCAGCACCGGCGCCGCATCGAAGCCTTCGAAGTAACTCGCGTAGGCATCGGCCAGGCGCTCGAGGTAGTCGGCAGCGATGCGCTGCTCCATCGCGATCGCGCGGCGCTGGATGCGCTGCTGCAGCGTTGCGGTCGGCGCCTGCAGCCAGAGCACGAGATCGGGCTGCGGCACCTGCGGCGCGACCTGGCCATACATCTGGCTGTACAGCCCGTACTCCTCGTCGCTCAGGTTCAGCCGCGCGAAGATCGCATCCTTGGCGAACACGAAATCGCTGACCACCGCCTGCGAGAACATGCCCGGCTGCGCCAGCGAGCGCACCTGGCGCAGGCGCTGGAACAGGAAGAACACCTGGGTCTGGAAGGCGTAGCCGGGCTGGTCGGCATAGAAGCGTTCGAGGAACGGGTTCTCTTCCGCCTGCTCCAGCATCGTCTCGGCCCCCAGATGAGCCGCCAGGCGGCGCGCCAGCGAGCTCTTGCCGACGCCGATCGGCCCCTCGATCGCGATGTGGCGGAAGCGCTCCAGGCCCGTGCTCATCGGAACATTCACGAGCGGAAGATGAAGTAGACCGCGCCGACCAGGCACAGCCCGGCCCACACGTAGTCGAGCTTGAACGGCTGGCCCATGTAGATCATCGCGAACGGCACGAACACGCCGAGCGTGATGACCTCCTGCGTGATCTTCAGCTGCGCCAGCGAGAAGCCGCCGGCATAGCCGATCCGGTTGGCCGGCACCTGCAGCAGGTACTCGAACAGCGCGATGCCCCAGCTGATCAGCGCCGCGACGAACCACGGCTTGTCGGCCAGGCTCTTCAGGTGGCCGTACCAGGCGACCGTCATGAAGACGTTCGACGCGATCAGCAGCACGACGGTCTGCACCGACACGGGGATGGCATTCATGGGTCGATCCGGGAGAGGGGTTGGGGGTCGAGGCCGGCCAGCAACGCCGCGACGCGGCCCCGTCCGGGGATGAGGAGGTCGGGCGCCAGGTCGGCCAGCGGCGCGAGCACGAAGGCCCGCAGGTGCATGCGCGGGTGCGGCACGGCCAGCGCCGGCAGGCCGATCACCTGCTCGCCGTACAGCAGCAGGTCGAGGTCGAGCGTGCGCGGCGCGTTGCGGTACGGCCGCTCACGGCCATGCGCCGCCTCGATGGCCTGCAGGCCGGCGAGCAATGCCAGCGGCGACAGCGTGGTGCGCAGCCGCGCGACGGCATTGATGAAATCAGGCCCCTGCGCATCGACCGGCTGCGTGCGGTACAGCGGCGAGGCCTGCAGCGAATCGACGCCCGGCAGCGCGGCCAGCTCGGCCAGCGCCTGGGTCAGCGTCGCGCGGGCATCGCCCAGGTTCGCGCCCAGGCCGACGAAGGCCTCGGCGCCGGGCTCATTCGCCGGCATTGCCGCCGGTGGCAGGCGCATCGCCGGCACCACCGCCCGGCTTGCGGCGGCGGCGGCGGCGCTTGCGGGCGGGTTCGGCCGAGCCGCCCTCTGC